>PKSZ01000500.1 GCA_002869425.1 Marinilabiliales bacterium | reverse complement strand
AAGACGATGCTAAAGAAGTTGTACCTGGATTAGAATGCGGTCTTAATGTTGAAAAAATCTACGACATCAAAGTTGGCGATATTGTTGAAGCATTTACTGAAACTGAAGTCAAAAAGAAATTGTAAATATAAAGCAACCTTTTACTGATTTTTGCGTCTATACTAAAGAGAGCCTAATAATTACAAGTTTTCTTGACATACAAATCGGTCATTGCTATTGTTAAGAATTTAAGGGTGAAGAAAAAGGAGGCTGTCTCGAAGTAAACGAGACAGTCTTTTTTTTGTTCTTATGATTCCAAGAATGATTTTTGTATTGTGATGTTCTGTATATGCTGATATTTTCTCTAAGAGTAAAAAAGTCATAAAACTGGCTAAATTCTGGCCAGTTTTGCGATATTATGTGCAATTGAGACAAGCCCGATCTCGATTTCTACTTTTTCTTTTCCTCTAAGTAAAAATCGTTTGAACTTTTCATTGTTTTTGATTTGGCCGAAAACAGCTTCTACATCTGCAGGTCTCTGTTTTCTTTTTTCTACCCCTTCATCAGACAATAATTTATCCCTGGCAGTTTGTTTATATTTAGTAAGTTTCTTGCTAATCTCAACAGTGCGATTTCCTTTCCCTTTGAAGCAAGAACCACGCATTGGACATCCCTGACAATTTTTTGCCTGGTATCTTTGATAGGTCTGTGTGTAGTTATTCTTGGTCTTGCGAGTTTTAGTTCCAACAAAACTCATTTCTTGTCCCATTGGACAATATAAGCAGTCTTTATCTTCACTATAGTGCAGGTTATTTACTTTCGATGGATCAAGCCTCCACTTTTTCTTTTGTTCTTTATGAAAGTAATTGAATTTCACAAAAGCTTCAATGCCTTTATCTTCTAAATATTCATAATTCTCTTCACTACCATATCCTGCATCAGCAGTACACTTTTCAGGATATTGCTCATATAATTTGTAGAAGTCTTCAGTATGTTCTTTTAAAACTACCGTGTCTGTTGTTGTTTGGTGAATAGAGTAGTTCAAAATAAACTGATCATTAGTGCTCAGTTGCCAATTATAGGCTGGTTTTAGCTGACCATTTTTCATATGATCCTCTTTCATTCGCATGAAAGGAGCATCTGTATCTGTCTTTGAAAAACTATTCCTGCCATCAAGTATATCTTGTTTCTGTTGGTATTCGGCTAGTTTATCAGGCCAGTTCTTCTTGGCATATTTCAGTTTATCTTTTACTTTTTTTTTACAGGTTTATCCTTTAATGCCTGATCAATCTTGTCAATAGTTTCTTTTACTTTTTCTGAGTCCAACTCTTCAAACTCAGATGGTGAAGTATCTTCAAGTTCTTCTTTGGCTACTTGTTGTGTGTAATCCCAAAGCTCCTGAAGCTGCTTCTTTATCCGCTCTTTACTTGTTTTAATAGCATTGCCCCAAACAAAAGTATATTTGTTGGCATTGGCTTCCATTTTTGTCCCATCTGTAAAAACTTCCTTTATTGAAATCACGCCTTCTTCAACAAGTAATTCTACTGTCTGACCAAATACTTCTTTGACTACTCCTTGTAATTTATCACTACGAAAACGATTTATTGTGTTGTGATCTGGCTGATTCATTCCGCTAAGCCACATAAAATGAACATTCTCTTTTAAGACCTCTTCTATTTTCCTGCTGGAGTATATATTGCGCAAATAGGCGAAGACTATAACTTTGAGCATCATCTTGGGATGATAAGTGCTTGTTCCTCCTCCTTTATATTTTGCAAGCAAAGGATCTATATCTACTTCATCAACAATCCTACTTACTGTTCGAACAGGATGATTCTCTTCTACAAAGTCTTCAATACTTGGAGGTAATAAAAAGAGCTGTTTTTGATTATAAGGCTTAAAGGTTATTTTTTTATTCCTTTTCATGCTGTAATTTACTACATATCAGCATAATAAAGAAATTATTAACCCCTGAGATATTAACAAATTACTGTTAATCAAATGGATACGAAAGAGGCTGCCCCTTTTGAGACAGCCTCTTTTTTTATAATAAACTAGAACCCTGTTCTTTATTTTCTTTAAAATTCACACCCACCATTATTTCATGTGAGCCATGACTATAATTTCGAATATCACTAAATGTATAATCGAAAGCATAACCTATATAATATCGTTGAACTTTCAATCCAAGGATAGCAATTGCAGAATTTCCTGTACGATAAGAAAGAGCTAACCAGTAATTCTTTTTGTAGTATGTTTTTAGGTTCACATCCAGCTGGAATGGAGTTTTTTCTGTTCCCTTTACCAAAACAGATGGTTCCATTTCGAAATCTTCATTCAAATTGAATTTATATCCTGCAGTTGCAAAATAATGACGAATCATTTTATTGTCTTCACTGGAAGTAACATCCACATTATACTCAAGTAGCTGGGTTGCTGCAACTCCAACAAAATAATTATGCCTGTACAAATAAGCTCCAAAATTTGCATCCGGAACAAAATAACCTTCTACTGATCCATCAAGTGCTGCATCATCATCTTCTAATGGATCTAATATTGACTGATCCAGTCTGTACTGAAATGCCGTTGCACTTATTCCCAATGCCAATTTTGAATCGATCTTGGGTAAATTCATATGATATGAATATGCAGCCTGTAAACCTGTACGGATAACCGGTCCAAACCAATCACTAAAAATATATCCTCCTACACCCATATTATCTACCTTACCAATTCTGGAATGAGCACTAATTGCATAAGTATCTGGTGCATTATTAATTCCTGCCCATTGCTGACGAACGGTCAGACGCAAGGGAATATATGTCTCACATCCTGCCATAGCCGGATTCAACAAAAAACCATTCAGCATATACTGACTATATAAAGGAAGCTGCTGAGCAATTGAAAATTTAGAAATAATAATAAATAGAACAATACCTAAAAATCTCTTCATTTCTCTGTAATTAGTAAAAGGATTGCAAAATTAGGGAATAAGCATTAAATATGCTGGAATTTTAATGATTTTTTGATAAACAAACGTCAAAAACCATAAACATAGCTTTTCCTTAGGTAAATATTCGTATAATTCTATGGATCAGTATTACTTTTAACCTCTTTAATGTAAATATTATTTAAATTAAACATTGATGCATTAATATTCATCAAATTCCATCCCGCGTGAATTATATAATATTTGTTTAAAGAAACATACTGGCTTTCTTTGTCTCTTATTTTTTGAATAATGAACAGAGCTTCCTTTATACTATTGATATTGGTATCCACAATTGTTTTCGGGCAAAACAGACAATGTAATACTATTGGAGCAGAGCTATTTGCAGATGCACCTTACAGAATAGAAAGATACGATAGCTTGGGCAATGCAAATCCTTTGCCCATACACGTTTTTTGTCATGAAGCTTCAGGTTTTGGATCGAATTACGAAATAAACAATATCCGTATCAGCATTAAAAACAGCACGGATAGCACTTTTGGTGATCCTATCAGTTTTTTTGCATATTCAGATAGTTTATTCTACGATTTGTTTTCAGACTATTCGGTAGATAATACAACACTAAATATTCAAGAATTTGATCTTCAGGGAGCAGTTAAAGATTTGAACTATACAATCAACTTTATTTCCGATGGAAATAGTGTAGATATTACAAAAGACTACTGGTATTTTACTTTTAGTATTCCGGGCAACCTACTAAACAACTATAATAATATCGTTGATATTAAAGTTTATTTCGACCTTGCATGGGAGGCAGATATCCAGTGTTATCTGAGGGTTTTTAGAAGCGATTCTCCCCTACCATCACTAAACAACTGGTATAGAGGAGATACACATT
>PKSZ01000270.1 GCA_002869425.1 Marinilabiliales bacterium | reverse complement strand
TGATGCTCTTTCCATAACAGGAGGTCTGTCCTTTTTGACTTCCTCCCTTTTTACTTTTTCCGGTTTCTCCTGCTTAACAGGCTCTTCTTCTTTTGCTTTAGCTTGCTTTATCACAACCTCAGTCTCTTCAACCGGCACTTCTGTCTTTGATTCTTTTTCTATCTCTTTTACACTGTCATGTTTGGCAGGCTGCTCTTTTGTTTCCCTTATTATTATTTTTTGCTCTTGTCTTCTTAATTGAAAAGAAAGTTCCTTAAGTTGTTTTTTTACGGATGATAGTCCTGACTGCGTAATAATGAAAAATACAATTACTACGATCAAAATCATTATAAGTAAGAAAATTGCAAATCCTTCCATATGGCATTAATTTGACCGATAGATCAGATAAAGAATCCCTGTGTTTAGCCTACCGGATAAACTCAAATATACATAAATAATGCCACAGGCATTCCAAGAATTTGTTAAAAGAAACAAACTTTTAGTAAAATGTGTATTTACAAACTACAAATTTACAAGGCTTTAGCCTATCTATGGAATCAATATTACGGGTCTTGTGAATATTTTATCCCTTGTCTTAATTTCAAGTAAATAACAAGAATTGTTCAGTTTTTCAACATTTACCCATTTACTTCCTACACCATCAGATACAATTTCCACATCAACTTTCTGACCATATAGTGAATACAGGCAAACATCAGTTTCAGCTGCAATAATATTCTCAATATGAATAACATGACTGGCAGGATTGGGATAAACAACAGGAGTTCGAAATTCAATACTCTGTACAGACGAAGCTGAATCAACCTGAATTATTCCAACTTTTGTTTCTGTATCAAAATTATTTCCATCACTTACCTGAAGGCTAACAGAATATGTACCCGGATTATTATAGACAATAGCCATTGGGTTCTGATTGCTTGCATTCCCTGGGGTTCCCCCTTCAAAACTCCAGTACCAATCCGTTATTGTTCCTGTTGACTGATCTATAAAATCAATTGAATCTCCTTCTGTTATCTGGGAAAATGAATATGAAAAATCAGCGTTCAGCGATGTCACAGGATCACTTACGAGAATATAATTGTTTTTTATCTCATTGTCTGTACTAATTCCATCCGTAATATTTAATTGTACTTCATACGAACCTGCAGTATTGTAAACAATATGTTGTGGGTTTTGTTCTGTTGAATATGAAGGACTCCCCCCATTAAATGTCCAATACCAACCAATAGGTGCTCCATTTGAAAGATCTGAAAAATCAACAGGATCACCAGTCGTAATTTCTGTTTGGTTTGCACTAAAGTCAGCGTATAAAGCTGCCGGATCCGGAATAACTGTTATGTAGTCGTTTTTTAGTTCTGTATCCTGATCAGAACCATCGGTTACATCCAGAACTACATTGAAAGTACCCAGTTGATTATAAACAACTTCCCCAGGATCCTGGTTGTATGACGATACGGGTGTTCCCCCCTGAAAACTCCAGTACCAACCAACAGGATTTCCATTGGATAAATCGGAAAAAGTAACAGATTCACCCTGATAAATGGTAGTTTGGTTTGCTGAGAAATTGGCAACCAGTTCATTGGGATCATTTAGAACAGTAATATATCCAGTTTTGGTTTCTATATCCGATGAAGTTCCATCTGTAATATTCAAGGAGATTGTGTATATTCCAGGTGTATTGAATACAATCCCTGAAGGATTTTGAGATGTAGAAGATGAAGGAGTTCCCCCATTAAAAGACCAATACCATCCTGCCACATTACCCACTGATAAATCTGTAAAATCAATAAATCCACCGGCTACAACTGATACAGCAGAAGCTTCAAAATCTGCGTTCAACACATACGGTTCAACAACAATATATGATGTTTTAAGTTCAGTACTGCTATTGGTTCCGTCACTTACTTCAAGCTGCACATCGTAAGAACCTGCAATATTGTATGCAACCTGCGGGTGTTGGTCATCTGTAACAATATTTGGATCTCCTCCCGCAAAAGTCCATGTAAAACTTGTTGGATCGCCG
>PKSZ01000195.1 GCA_002869425.1 Marinilabiliales bacterium | reverse complement strand
TAGCATTTTGCGTAATGCAGAACCGAAGCTTGCGCTAGCATCAGGAATGGTTTTGTAATTGGTAGACAGAGAACTTTAGGCATTACCCTATAACGTTCGACGCTAAAGGCTGAGCCCGTATCGTCTATCCGTAAAGTTAATAAATCATCCATAAATTCAAAAATCTTCTTCATTCGTCATCATACCACTACTAAACAGGGCTTTGACTTTAGCGTTTGTTGTGTTTAGGTGTTTAATCAAAAATATATATTTTCTTGGGAACCCATTTTCCATTTACTAAAGTTTTTGTACTTATAGAATCAACTTCTATCTTACTTCTCTCGTCAATGTCATATTCTTTTTCAAAGATTAATGAATCAAAACAGTATATCTCTTCTTTCATAATATATTCATTTGAATCGAGATAGACCCACTTACCATGTTTTAGATAATGATATTCACCGTTTTCATTAATACTATAATGTCTACCTATTGATTTTAATTTTTTATTTTTATAATATGAATGTTGTTCAGATAAATCACCTTCATGAGGATAGTCTTCTTTTTTACTTGTTGTTTTTTTTATTTTAGATTCAAAATACCAACTTCCACTTAAATGATACAACCAATTTTTATTCTTAGTAGGTAAACCTCCTTTTTCTATGATTTCCCAGTCTTCATAATGGTCAATAAACACTCTATCATTTATTATTTTTACAAGGTAAATATGATTCAAGTGCCAATTTCTTAAATCAGTTTTAAATCGATAATAATTATTTTTCATAAAATGCATATGTGAACAATTAATAGTATCAAATAATGCAGCTATTATCAATTTATCTTCTTCTGGAATTTGAATAGTTTTTTCTCTGTATATATAATATTTCAAAATAGTATAATCAATATTTTTGTCGTATTTATTAATTGAATATTTTATATTTTCAGATAAATTAATACTGTCAAGATCAACTATTATTTTATTCGCAGTTACTGTATGCTTATCAAAGTTCTCTGAAAAGTATTTTATGATATCTTCGTCTTTTGTATAGCTTCGGATAAGAAACAAAAATGAGTAAATTATAAAAATCATTAACCCTATACCACCGATTATGAAATAGTATGTTTTTACCTTTTTCCAACTCAACGTAATTAAATTTCCAGTTATTATTCCCAAACCGAATGATAAAGATGATAATCCTATGTTGTTAACAGTTTGGAATTTTATTCCTGTACCAATCAATATACTAAAACCTATCACTATAAAAAAGAAAGCTCCAAAATGAAAAAAGCTCAATGGGTATTTTAATGTCAATGGATTGTCATTCCATGTTGGATTTTTTATTTCTCGTCCAAGAACAGCCTTATTAAAAAACACAATTAAAGGAATTCCTAGACAAGCAAAAATAAACGGAATAAATGTCTTTGTCAATCCTATATGTTCATATCCTTCTATTGGGAAAAATAAATTTGGGAAAGCTAATAAGCCAAGAATAATAGCTTTAATTTTCCCAGTTCTATTCCATTTTTTAATCATTTTGCTTGTTTCTTTCTACACTTAAACACAACGGTGAGTATAAGAATAGTAGCCGGCTGCGTGGCACTTTCCTTTCAAGTTACAAGAAAGTTCGAGCGGGCTACAACCCTTGAAATTACTACTGAACCGGCTATTATTTTTATACATTGTAATTTTATAAGATTTTCTTAATGCCTGACATACAGTTTATTACAAACACATTCTATACCATTGGTACAACATAGGTACAACAAATTAATTTTCTTGAAATTTATACCCGTTCTAAATAATCATAGACAGACATAAGAGGTAAAGTTATGAAAATTTAAGCTCTCTGGCATAATAGTTTTGACTTTGGTTTTATAAGTTTTTAGATTGCCATAATTTTGTATTTCATTTTCGATTTTCATGGCAAATATCGTTAAAACATTGGCTCAAATTGCAGATGAATATGGCATTCATGTAAATACCCTGCGTAGGTGGATCAAACCTATTCGGAATGAGTTGAAATTACAAAACCGGAAACTGCTCTTACCTTGGCAACTAAACAAAATTTATGAATTTTTAGATAAAGAAAATTGATTACTTTTGACGAGAACAAAAAAGTAAAATTATGCCTGGTTTCTGTTTTTCTATTGATTACACAAAAGAACAGTTAATAAGTGAATTAAGTTCACATGATTTTAAAAGTCTGAAGAATTTAGATCTATTAAATGAATCAACTATTGGTTCAGAATTTATTTCTCCAGAAATGTATGAAGTCATAAAAACATCAATTAATGATAAAGACCTTACTCGGTTATTTATGATGAATCCCATAAACAAACAAAAATTATGGGAACTTGCTCTTATTAAAACAAAAATGTGGAAATCATATGACAAGTTAGATGTTTTTATTATCCCCCATGCGTTTGGTTCTCTTCTCAATGAGAAAATTAAAACCTTTGCTAATATGTGGACTCCACATTGCGGAATCAAGTTCAATTTCAGTAATAAATTACCAGCGGAGATCACAATTCAAATAAATGCTAATGGAGTAAACTCTTCTTTAATTGGAATTGAATCTTTAGGTAAAACACCCTCTATGCACCTTGGAGTTGGTAATGCAACCGATATAAAAATACAAAGAGCTGTTTTGCATGAATTCGGGCATGCATTAGGATGCATTCATGAACATCAAGCTCCTACTTCAGGGATTCAGTGGGACAAACCAGCTGTGATTCGTGCATGTGCACTTGAACGATGGACTCCTCAAATGGTACAACATAATATATTTAATAAATACAACTCAGATATTACTAATTCGAGATTTGACCCTGATTCAATTATGATATACCCCATCCCTGCATATTTTACTACCAATGGTTACTCTGTATCATGGAATACAGTTTTATCCTCAACAGATAAAACATTTATTAATAAGGCATATTCACTAATTTAGTAAGATAGTTTTCAAATCGGTATTTCTTATTTATCCATCCTGCCTGCCTGCTCATTTCTTTCTGTTTTTGCACCATAAGCTGTTTTTTTAAATCAGTGTTTGCTGCTTCATTAGTTCCCGGTATGTGTCTGCAAAGGTGGAAAGCCGAAATCCCTGCCACAACAGAAGATAAATAGATATTCCTAAGCGTTCAGAACCAATAATACATATTTTGTTTTAGCCCCACCGCAAAGCATAAAAGCCGTTTTTCCTCCGCTGCTCTCCGGTCAAACCGCTTTCTTAACTGCTTTCCTCCTGTAAACCGAAAGGAAATACCGCCCTCCTTCGTCGGTTGGCATCCCCTTACAGTTTACTGCCTCCCCTCAATAATCCATAATTAATTGTGGCTCTGACCACCAAGGACTATCACTGTTGATGGCCGGTATTATCGGCTTTCCTTTTACCAGCAGAACATACTCGAAAAACTAATGAAGATGCATTATGGTAGATTTTAAAAAATATAAAGTTATGTGCAAAAAACAGGAAATAAGCAGCCAGGCAGGTTTTGAACTCCTCTCAAAATCTATGATCTGCATATATGGGTTTTTACCCTTGCGAGAATTTACAGTTCACTCATTTATAAACTTAAATTTTATGTATTATGGAAACTTTAACAGCTAAGAAAAACGGAAAAGCAACCCGTAAGGATGCAGCAAGCATCAGAACCGCCACAAGTGCAACAAAACAGCTTGCAGGAAAAGAAAAGGTTAAACCCAACGGAGAGGAAAAGCCGGAAGTTCTTGCACCGAGCAAAGCCGAAGTTAAACCAGTTGAAACCCCTGAAAAACCAGTTCAAACCGTTGAACCAGTTAAGCCGGTTGAACCTCCCAAGCCACAATTAAGCCTTGAACAGAAGATTGAGAAAATTGAAAACCTCAAAACCCTGATCGAAAAGAGGGAGAAACTGGAAGCAAGCCGTAAAAAACTGACCTCGTTTGTAGTGGGAACCAATCAGTTCAATGAAAACATTGTGCTGACCGATGAACATGGCAACACCTTTAAAACCTCAAATTCGGAAGTTTTTGCAAAGGTGGTTGAAGCCATCAACAGCACACTGGTTGAGAAAATCAGCGAGATTGAGCAGCAAATTGAATTTTAAACCTTTGGGCAGTCTGTTATAATGGGCTGCCCTTAATTTTTTTCTGTTATGAATGAAGTAAAGACCCTATCAAAGAAAAAGGCAAAGGTAAAACGCCCCAAACCAACACAGGAGCAGGAAACAGTTAATAAACTGATTGCGAAAAATCCGCAGCTGCAAACCCTAATTGATAAACTTGATTTAGTAATCATTAAAACGTCTGAATTATGAATACAAACGCCATTTACGAAAGGATAACCGCCACCATTATGGAAATGCTGGAGGAACACAAACAAAGCAATTTTACGCAGTCATGGTACAGTTTGTCGGGTGATATTTTTGCCCGAAATATTGTATCTGATCACACGTACAACGGTATAAACCAGCTTTTGTTAAGCTACATAAAACACAAACGGAAGTACAAGTATAACCGCTGGCTGACTTTCAAACAGCTTGAGAAATACAACGCCCGGATTAAGAAAGGCAGTAAAGCCGCTATGGTTGTTTATACATCTGCCCTGTATATTGATGAAGAGACCGGGGCAAACCTGACCAGAACCGTTGAAGCCCTTTTACAGAGAGGACAAAGCATTGAACACCTGAACGTAAAAAGAGTCGGATATTTGAAAAATTACAATGTGTTTTCGGTGGATTGTGTGGAAGGACTGCCGGAAGAATTTTATGAAATTCCGGAACTGGATAAACTCAGCGAAATTGAAAGGGATGAACTGGCTGATATGATTGTGAACAATACCGGAATAAATATCAGTTATGAGGCACAAAACGAGGCATATTACAGCCCATCAAAGGATAGAATATATATGCCCCTGCCGAAGCAATTCGTTTCAAAGGAAGCATTCTATTCTTGCTTATTTCATGAGCTATCGCATAGCGTAGGACATGAGAGCCGATTGAACCGCCCATTAAACAACAGGTACGCTTCATCTGAGTACGGATTTGAGGAGCTTGTAAGTGAGTTGTCATCTGCCTATATCATGGCTTATTTGGGTTATGAGAGCCGGATCACTGACAATGTGGATTATATCAATAACTGGCTTTCTGTGATGGAGAACGACAAGAAATTTGTTGTCCAGGCATCTTCCCAAGCACAGGCAGCAGCCGATTATATTTTACAGACCGCAGAAGTTGAAGCTGCCATAGCATAAACTCTTTTGAGTTTTCTTCCTGAAGCCGATAAAAAGGAACGGGAGGAAAATTCGCGAACACCCAGACCCGCAACTGCTTCACCCGAACCTTGCAGTTTTTTCCTCCCGTTCCCGGATAGTGCAAAAGCATATTTTCTCTCCTCCCGGCTATCCACACACAAGCCCAATCCCCTCAAAATAGCGTAAATACTCATAAAACAGGTAAGGTGGGTAATGCGGTGACTTGCCTATAAATTTATATTATAAAAAATCTTCAATAAAAATACAACTGTAATAGCGGATAAAACCTGACTTTCAGCTTTGTCAAATGAAGTTCAGTTGGAGTTTACTTGGAGTTTTAGTGGAGTTATCATCAACTGAGAGTGGAGTTTTATTGGAGTTGTATGGATGTTGTATTGAACCCGAAATTAAGCCGGAATGATAGCAGGGAAATGTTTGCATGGAGTTCAAATACCGGAAAATACCGGAAATTACAGGGTTTTAAAAACAGATAATGCCGATACCGGAAAACGCACCGGGCCCGGCATTGTATCTTTCCGGAAAAAACGATATGAAAAAGGTATTATCAAACAACGAGCTCTATGCACAGAACATCATCGGGGTGAAGGTGATCAAACAGCAACGGAAATACAACCAGACCCTGGGAGGATCCCATACCAAAGAAATTAACCGTACTGTTTACCTGAAGCTTTGCTGGTTCAGTGGGAGCCCGTATGAGAGCCATAAGATGAATTCTTTCGCCTGTAGCAAAAGATGCTCCCAGAATATCACCAGGCAAAGAAAAGCCGGCTTAAATCCGCCGGCCAGAATGGATGTTTTAACGAAGGAGAAGAATGTGAAAGAGGTATTATCAAACCAATACATATAAACAGCCTTGGAGGGAAATATGACGAAACCTATCGGAAGGACCGGCACCTGTATATTTGTTGGTTGTGTGAATCTCCTTATGAGAATTTCAAATCAAATTCGCATGCCTGTTCTCCCAGGTGCTCGAATAACCTGACCTATGCTATGAAGTTGAGATATGAGCCTCTAACGAGGATGGAAATTTTGACTAAGTGTAAAACTACTAATAAGATTATCAATATTAGTGAGTTTTAAATTAATAACACTCTAAATTTTTCTAATTACTAATATTGAGTTTTGTGATTTTTTCCAACACTTTAGCCTATATTTTTACATCTTGAAGTTTAAATTGCATACCTCTGAAATCTCCACTTCCATCTCCAGCATTCCGATCAAAAGTGTGCTGTTTTATCTGGTACATTAAAACTAATCCCTTATCTTGTAAATATTTCTGTAATAAATCTGTTCGAATATAATCAGACTCCTGCTTAAGTGTTTCATTATCTCCATATTCAACCGACAAAAAGGCTCTTTTATTATTTTCATCTAATATTTGAAAACTTATTGGATCTGCCTTTAATTTGAGATGTTTGCCAATATTTGGAGAAGGTATATTACACCTTAAAGAATTATATATTTCAGAATTTGACTCCCATGAATAGTCAACAATTGCTGGTTCAACTGTCAATGGAATTTGAACAGGAATAATTTCTTTCCCTTTTTTTTTCATTTTCTTTGCATGAAACATTTCAATTAGCGATAAATCTTCAGCCATAATACTATTGTCTACTTCTTGCATTTCATTAGAGGGTACAGATTCCCATTCTTGCTTCATGTCTGGAATTGTATCAGCCCAATATAATTCACCAAAATATGTTTTATTAATAGCCCCCCCGGAATGAAGATCATATTCCCACCCGATAGTCCTATTCATAATTTGATCTTCTTTTCCATAAACATCCTCCCTTTTAACTAAAAATGGCTCAATAAGTAGAAAAGAGCGAACACTAAAAGAGTGCTCACTCTTTTCACTTTCTACATAATAACCATAAAGGAGTGTAAATTTCTTTGATTCGAACTGCTGACTGAAAACTTCATTAAGAGAGTCAAACTTTTCTATATACGTCCACTTCGGGGAATCTATTTTTTCTGCCAATAATTGTGTTGAATATAACTTAGCTCTTTCAACACTTTTTGAAGGATTACTTACTTCTAACTCAACATCGCTTAATCTATCATAAAAACTTGTAACGCTTGAATCACCATCATAAAAAACCCCTAATTCTCCAATGTTCAATAGATATCCAGCATATTCAAAAAAAGCTGTCCAAGAATACTTTTTTCCTACTCTATCTATCTTCCCGCCAATTCCATACCTCCTAACACCAGTGTAAAAATCTTTTTCAACTCCTGAAAGGAAATCTAAATCTTCAACAGGTTTGTATCCGTTTATTAATAATCTCTTGTAAATGTGAGCTACAGCATCAACATGACCATTCTTATTATTTTTTAGCAATCTTGGTATTGTATAAGTTACGAAATCCCCAGATAATGGATCTGGATCTGGATATCCTTTCCATTGCAAAGACACTCTATTTTTATCTTCTTCTGTAATATTTTGCCAATCTTCACTATAAAAAAACTTATATTCTCTTAATCGAACTCTATCCTTTTCTGGGATTTCAAATACTTCCAGATACACTGCCAAATCAATAATGTGTTTGAAACAGTCAATAATAATATAATGGTATGAAAACGCTGTAGGATTATCACTAAACTGCATTTTATATACTATTTCTGCATATTTTCTCAATTCATTTTTAATAAACGTTTGATTGTTTTGATTCCTTAAACAAATACCATATGCAATCCCAGCTAATCTTTCATATATATACAATCTACCACTTTTTGCATATTCCTCTATTTTTGAAATAATAAAATTTGGATTATTTGAACCATACTCAAGAAGCTTTTTAGTTGCCAAATCTCTCAAATTATGGGACGTAGATTCCAACAACCAAATAGTTATGTCAATTGCAATCTTCATTTTATCCTCACTATATTCAGAATAATCAATGCCTAAAAAATCTCTAAAACGACCTATATTTTCATAAATGTTTTTCCCCCAAATCAAATCAATATATAAAGGTTGAATTTGTAATAAAAAAGTTTTTATGTATTCAAAATTGAGTGGATTATCAACATCAATGTATTCATCAAAACTAATTTCAAATAGCCCGTCCCATAAATTAAAATTCTCACATAATGCCCTTAATTTTTTTTCTAACCTAGCACTTGCATTAGAACCCCAATAATCTTGAACAAAACGCCATGAATACTCAAATACTAAAGGGTCATTTGTATAATCAATCAAATCATTCGAGTATTCTTGAGAATCGTTTTTGGAGTATTTATACACCATAAACAACATTATATCAAGTGCTAACTGATGGCAGTTTTCGTTTAATTTACCATACATTCTATCCTTCTTAGCTCCAGAAAATGATTTTGTGAATTCTTCTGATTTGACAAAGTTGCTAGGATCACTATTATTAAAATAAATAAATTGGGCTAATAAGTACCCACCAACATTTTGAAATGTATGAACGACTTTTTCTCCTTCAAAATATGGTTGAATATCCTTCATAAAAATTAATTCACTATCTAAAAATTTACAACCAATCGATGTCGATTTAAATATTTCATAAATATTTTTTCCTTGTACCGATTCCAAAAATTTATCATAATCCAATGAGCCAGATATCTCATAAATAAACTTCTCAGAACTTCTATTAATCCCATTATAAATTGCTTGAGATGATGGTCTGTCTAATTTTTTAGCAATATCAATACATTCTGCATCCACAAATCTAAATAATGTTTCTTCGTATGAATTATGGTTTAATTCTACATTTAAGTCGCGTAATCTATCTCCATTCTTACCCATGCAATATATTTTTAATATTAATGGAGTTATAAACAATCGGCTATTTCTGTTATTTATATTACTACATCCGATCCTATAATAATTGAAATATTGTTCAATAGCGTTTTTTCTTATCTCAAAATCCTCAAATCCTTTCAATTTGTATGAACCCTCCAATGAAAAAGTAGGGTCAATATTGTTTTCTAAATATGATGTTCTACAAGTAGCTAAAAATGTTAAATATTCATATTTAGAAATGTCATCAGTCAAATTTTCAATCCCTTCTTCCCATATGGAACTAAAGCCACTCAAATCATATGTGGTTTCATTTAGTCCATCGATGATTAGAATAATTCTTTTGTCTTTCTTTTTTGCAAATTCATTCAGTTTAAGAAAAAACTTGCTTAAGCTAGTTCCATCAGAATATTTAAAGACCTTTTGAAATGCAAGCTGAAGGTTTGAATGATTTCCGCTGAAAGCAGATCCCGGGATAAATAATGGATAATGTTCTTCTACTTTTAGTGAGTTATAAATATGGGCAGCGAAATATGTTTTACCAATTCCTGCAGAAGCATGTATTATATAGTGATTCCTGAGAATATTTGCCTTTCTCTTATTTAATTCATCAACAATTTCATTAAGATTTCTTACAGCTATTAGAACAGGTAAAAATGCATTAAATATTCTTCTTCTTATACTAAATTTATCCTTAATCCTTAGTTTTGTTTTTACTTTTATTAGATCAAAAGAATAAGAGTTAATATAATCACTAAGCTCTGACATTGAAATAGGAAAATATATGCGTTCAATTTCTACTTGTCTATTCGATCTAACTTTTCCTAAATCAGATATTTTACTAAGTTCTTCATTTAATTCTGATATTGTTTTTGCAATATTTATATAATCATCATACAAACTTGATTTATCACTAATTATTAACGGATTTCTATTATCCTCAATCAATAAATTTAATTCGTTTAATTCGGTCTTTAACCTAATAGATGCATTCCTACAACTATTAACCGATTCCATATATTCATCAACCAAAGTTTTTTCATTAACAATTAGATCAAAGAGTTTCTTTTCAAGATTACTTTCAATATGAAGATCTTTAATGAATTTGTTTTTATTTAAACGATAAGTACTATTAATCTCTTTAAACCAATCATCAGTAACTTTAAACTCAGCCCCTTTATTAATCAGAGCTACTTTGTTATTTGAGAAAAAATGCCAGTTCCATTTCCAGCCCCAAAACCATATCCATGTTATTTTTATACCTTTTTCTTTATGAAAAGCAAAAAAGCTGAATAATATTATCAGACAGAACTTTATAATAATACTTAAATATGAAAAACCTGTTAAATAATTACCAGTAATAAAGTCGCCTAAAACTTCAACAATTACACCTGTCAATTTCCCATATTCTTCAGTAATGAACTTATATAAAGGATCTAAATAGTCACTACTTGCGAGTTCACCCAATTCTGACATTAATTGTGTTGTAACTAATATCAGTGGAGCCATAAACATATTTCTTTTCCTAAATGTGTATTTAAACCAAGATTTTATTCCCAATTCAATTAGCAGCCAAATTCGTATTAATAGTTTTTTTACCATAATTCTTTCATTTATTTGTTCTCATTACTGATTCAAATGACACTCATAAAAAAATGAAAATCCAAGGAATAATTCCTTAAATGTATTTAATTTCAAAAATACAAAACACCAACCATTTGCACTAATTTATTTCAGTACTTGAGTGAAGTACAATGATTCTTAAAACAAAAGGATTTATCTACGAGTTCTGCCGAAAATAAAAGCAATCAGAACCACAACACATAAAATAGACAACAAAAAATTATACTTAAATGTCCCCCAAATCTTATCGGTTATGCTTTCCGGCTGTATGTGGATGACTTTTTCAACGGGGATTTCTTTGGTGATGATGATGGTGTCGGGATCCTGATGGGCTGCGATGTAAACAGTGTCCCTAACCTGATGGATTTTTACATGGAGCTTTTCTTTGGTTATGGTGATGGTATCACGGAGGGTACTATAATGGACGATTGTATCAACTTTTGTTTCCGGGATAAAGGCAGTGTCCTGGATGTGAATTGTGTCGTTTTTTACCAATTCCGGATGAAGTGCAATTAACCTGTGTAACCTTCTTTCTGCAGAGCATCCTGATAAAATAAAAATGGAGAACAATATTAAACTAAAGGTTTTTATTATACGCATATCTGCTTTGTTTAAAGGGTTCCTTCGTCTGCAAATGAATAGTAACCGTTTTTGCTTATTATCAGATGATCCAACAGACTAATTTCCATCACTAAGCCTGCTTCTTTAATTTTTTTTGTCAAGCTTATATCGCTTTGGCTGGGATTCAGATTGGCTGATGGATGATTGTGGCATAAAATAAATCCTACGGCTAATGAATTTAAGGCAACGGAAAAGAGTAAACGTAGATCTGCTACAGTTCCGGTAATACCTCCCATACTCAGCACATCGTATCCGAGAACTTTGTTTGACCGATCCAGTAGCAGCACAATCATTTCTTCACGGGCATCAATCTGCTTGCTCCATATCTCTGTTAAAATCCCATAAGCATCCTGTGAATTGGTTATTTTCTTCATCAATTTCGGATCTTGCTTCCTGCTGTAAACAATGCGAACCTTAGGAGGCCTTCCTTCATTAACAGCTTTCCCCAAGCCTTCCACTTGCTTTTTTTTTCTCTTCCTGATAATAATTACTCCTGCAGCAATGGCAAGCACAATCAATATGATATTAATGGCTCTTTTCATATTTTACCTCCTGCCTTGAGATCAAAAAACAGCAATATTGCAAATACAACAACACAGATTACTATGGCTTTTATTAATGTCTTCATTGATTAATCCACTTTTTTATGTCTTTTCGAAATATCATGGCCAGTCCAATACTTAGAATAATCAGGATGATGGCGATTCGTTTTTTTTTAATGCCATT
>PKSZ01000196.1 GCA_002869425.1 Marinilabiliales bacterium | reverse complement strand
ACCGAGGAGGCAATATTATCCTGGGCTAGCCATAATACACCGCCCACTTCGTCTGGCAGCCAATCCCGGCATTGTAGAATGGTCCCATACATGGTGTACCATCTGGCAATGGTTCTTTCACCCAAAAAATCTATATGTCCTGTTTTTTTGTCTGTGTGAAACCAGCCTCCATTCACATTGTGCAAACCCAGTTGATCATATGGCATAAAGGGATTTGCCAGAGGAGAAATAATCGTTTTACCATCTTTATCAGTTGTTGTAATGTTTTGTGTCATATCATAGGGAGTTCCTTCATAGTAATCTTTGAATACATCCACCATATTTTGCAGGCTAACAGGCTTATCTGGCTTTACAGAAAAAGGATAGTTTTCATCATTCGGATCCAGGTGTAATGATGGCGCTAACAGGTCAAACACCCTCCATTCCCGTCTTCTTGCTGCAATTGATTTTCTACTTTTAGGAGCATAGGCGTAACAGAAGCGAAAGGGTTCTTTGTCTGGATTCCACCATTTGTTTTCTTTTGCGACGTCAAAGATGTTTTTTGAAGCCATGAAATAATCTTTATTCTTGAGATCAATCTCTTTAATTGTACTTGCGTTGGCATTTACTGCAATATGATCATCTGGAACTCGCTGTGCAACCCATATGGCACCTTTTTTTCCTTTTCCGGGACCTACAATTTCGAAATGCCAGACTTCACTTTTATCGGCTATTGTTAAGCATTCGCCGTA
Source organism: Marinilabiliales bacterium (assembly GCA_002869425.1). GTDB lineage: Bacteria > Bacteroidota > Bacteroidia > Bacteroidales > BM523 > BM523. The sequence goes on along the minus strand of PKSZ01000196.1, from coordinate 11,244 downwards.
ATCAATCCAGCCGTATTTTTGCGTTAGTTCGTCTGCCATTTGTATGGCTTCACGTGCATTGCTGCAACGTTCAAGCATAAGCTTACATAGTCGCTGACAGTCAATTAGCCCATTATCCGATTGTAAAGTATCTCTACCTCCAAATGTTGATTCACCTATGGCCAGTTGTTTTTCATTCATGCATGGGTATGCAGTGTTTACATAGGCAAATGTTTTTTCTATCTGTGGAATGGTACCAATTTCGGTGTGTTTATATGTTGGCATTGCAAAATCGTTGCAACTTTCTCTTTTGTACATCTTAACTGTTTCACCTGATTTATGTGTTTGGCCAGGCTGAATGTCCATCCAGGAACGTGTTCTGTGGCTGTCATCGGTATGTGAGGTCATTACTGAACCGTCTGCACTGGCTTTTTTACCAACTGTAATGGAAGTGCATCCTTCAGGAACTCCACCTTTCCAATCGGATTTATCTTGAGCAAAGGCATTTACTGTAAAAACAAGGCTTAGAATTAAAAGTAACTTTTTCATTTTATCAGCTTAAATTAATATATTCTTCCTTTGGGTTCTGGTGTTGCATTTCCAATAAGAAAGCGCCACCCAGCTTTAATATCAAATACTATCTTGTTGTTGCTTAGCGGACCAACAAGCTTTGTTTTGTTGAGTTGTAGATTTTTGCCATATCCACCATAGATACCCACAAACCATCCTCTTTCAAAAAACGCATTCACGCCCACTATCGCTCTGGGGCCAAGGTAGTTGGCTGATTCAACATTTGCGAACATTAATGAAGGAGAAGCGTAGAAATGAAATTCTCCTTTGCCCAAATTATAAGGTCCTAATTTGTAGTTGGCACTTTCGGTGTTATAAAAGTAAAAATTCAGATTAACACCTGCTTCAAAAAATCTTTGATCAAACCTGTAGGCCACCGGAATTTCCAGTCCTGTTTTTTCAGATAAAGAAATATATTCATACCCTAAACCTATGGTTTTCAGAAAGATCATGACGGGTCGCAAGTAGATAACATGTGAAGGGTAGGTGGTTTCTTCTTCATTTAAAAGTCCGGTTAAGTTGTAAGCTTTATTTGGAGTATACATAAGCTCTTCCCTGCCATTGGAATATTGAATTTTGTATACATCAGACTTTGGTATTGTTTTGATTGTAGCAGTATCGGCAATGGATCTGTATTTTATTTCTTTTGCATTTTTGCTTAAGATATTACATTCAATTTTTTTATTGTCATTGGTTGTAATTACATCCTGAGCAAAAATGTATCCTGAAAAAGTAAGCAATATGAATACCAATGTGAGTTTCATTATACAATCGAAATCTTATTTGTATAATTTGCAATAGCTTCTATGTCTTGCATCATCATACAGTTAAAATGTTTTTTAGGACATTTTCTAAATCCAATTTTTGAACAAGGTCTGCATGAAAGATCCTTTACTTCAAATAGTTTGGACTTTTCTCCTGCAAGATAAGGATACATTCCAAATTCAGGAATGGTATTGCCCCAGATTGAAATAATATTTTTCTTCAGCGCAGCAGAAATATGCATTAAGCCGGTGTCATTGGAAATTACACATGTTGAATGTTTCAACAGCAATGCTGATTCGTATAAAGAAAATTTACCACAAGCGTTGAATATATTGTTTGTGCTATTTTCTGATACATATTTGCCGGCATCAATATCTTCTTTTCCACCCAATAAAACAATTGGAAGCTTAAGTTTATTGCAAAGTTCTGCTACCATTTCTGGAGGAAGTTGTTTGGTCTTATATTTGGCTCCAACAACGATAGATATATACATAGTACTTATGTTTTCTGGAATGGAGACAATGGGGTCTGAAATGTTATCAGGAATGAAGAAATCGAGTCCTTGATTATCATTTTTCACATCGAAAAGTTTGACGCTTTCCAAATATCTATCAACAATGTGAATATCAGGAAGTTTGTTTGTTTTGAAGTTTGTTAGAAGCCATTTTTTCCAGTTGAGCTTGTCAAAAGAAAAAGCCATCATGCCCAGCTTGTTTTTCAGGCGATGGCTGCGCAGATTTTTATGCAAATCAATAATATAATCAAAGTGTTCATTCCTTAAAGATTTAATCATTTCTTTGAAGTCTTCTTTCAGGCAGTGTACTTTATCCACATATGGATTGCTTTCTACAAGTGGTTTGTATTGCTCTTTGGTAAGAAAATGAACTTCTGCATTTTTAACTTGTTGTTTCAAACACCTGATTACGGGAGAAGTAAGTACAATGTCGCCAATTGAACTAAATCTAACAATTAGAAATTTTGCAGGCTCTATATGGTTTTCTTCATTCATTATTTTTTCAAAAATAGCTTTTCTTTCTGATTGTACATTACCAACTCGTTTTTTGTAAGCTTCAGTATGTTGAACCAACTTTTTTCATATCCCAGCACATCAATCTCTAAAAAATTATCACCTGATAATTTATAATTACCCTTGTAGTTGTAGGTGTTGTATTGGTTATTTTCATTGAGATAAGTTATTGTTCTGATCAACTGATTGTCATCATCAAATTCAAAATAATAATTATCAAGTCCGGCGAAGTTAATTTCCGTTTCATCGAATTGCTTTACACCATATAAGTCCCATTTGCCTTTTATTCTTTGTTCCGGGTTGAGAACAGAAAATGACGGACCTTCCTGATATTTATAGCAGGAAGTAAATGCAAACAATGATGCAACAATAATGTATTTAATTCGTAAACACATGGATGTATGAATCTTTTTTTAAGATTACGAAAAGAAAATCAAAACACAAAATTGAATATAATCAAGTATGAGAAAAATATTTTTATTATACATCGTAATTGTTTTTTCAAATAGTTTATTGGGGCAATCGCTTGTTGAAGTAAGTGAATTTGGAAGTAATCCCGGTAATTTGAAGATGTATGTTTATGAGCCAGATAATCTGGCTCCCGGATGTCCTGTGGTTTTTGCATTGCATGGTTGTTCACAAACAGCGCAGAGTTTTTCTGATGAGTCGGGTTGGAATAAACTGGCCGATCGTTATGGTTTTGTTGTAGTGTATCCGGAGCAACAATATTTGAATAACTATTCCTATTGTTTCAATTGGTTTTTACCAGCTGATTATTCACGAACAGGAGGTGAGGTTGAGTCAATAGCTACAATGGCAGGATATGCTATTTCTCTTTATTCTGCAGATGAAAACAGGGTTTTTGTTACCGGATTATCTGCCGGAGCTTCCATGTCTGCGGCCATGCTTGCTGCCTATCCGGATATTTTTGCTGCAGGCGCAATAATGGCAGGAGTTCCTTATGGTGCAGCAAGTAATTTAACAGAAGCAAGCAGCGCAATGTATGGTTATGTTGATAAAACTCCTGCGGAATGGAAAGACTTGGTTTTGGCTGCCTACCCATCTTTTACCGGCAGTTATCCTTCTGTTGCTATATTTCATGGATCACTTGATATGGTTGTTAGTCCTGTGAACCAGGATGAGTTGATTGAGCAATGGACAGCCGTTCATAATTTGACAACAACAGCTAATGAAGTACAATCAAGTTATTTTTACAATCCAAATATTACACGGTCTGTGTATTTTTCAAATTATAACGACTGGAAGGTTTTAAATTTTGACATTTCAGGAATGGGGCATGCCATCAGTATTGATGAAGGAACTTGTGCTTTTCAGGGTGGGAGTTCAGCCAGCTATGCTGTTGATATGGGTTTTCACAGTACATTTTTTGCTGCCATGTTTTTTGGCCTTGTTGATGATTTGGAAATTTTGGGCCCTTTGAGTGTTTCAACCATGCAATCAGGACTACAGTATTCTGTTGAGGATGAGTCTGGTGCTGATTTTCAATGGGCCGTTACGGGTGATGCTGAAATTGCTTCTGGAAATGGATCACATTCAATTTCCGTTAACTGGGGAAGCGATCTGGAGGGAAAGGTAAGTGTGGTTAAAACCGATATTAATGCCTGTGATTATCCTGAAATAAGTGTTTTGGTGTCGGCAACAACTTCTGTGAAAAACTATAATTCAGATGAATCAGTGGTGTTTTATCCCAGTGTTGTAAAAGCAGGTCAGGCTATAAGCTTTTCGGGCTCTGTTAACAGTTGTTTATTGTATAATTCACTTGGAGTGTTTATTGAAAATTTAGAGATTCACTCAGGAAAATGCATCATTCCTTTGGGTGTACCAGAAGGAATATATTTGATAAAATACAATGCCGGCAAGCCAGGGTCGATAAAAATTGTTATAATTGATTAATAGATAAACCATTGTAGAATTTTAAATTTTTTTTGGAATGAAAGCAAACTACATTTGTCCAGATTGTAAAGGTCAATTACTTGTTGCAGATAAAATTTGTTTTGCAGCCAGAAAACCGAACAAAGATGCGGGATTAATATTTTTAAGTCCTGAAATCGGAGATTATTCTGTAATTAGTCACCAGGATTTTAGATTGGAAGAGGGAGAAAAACTTGAGATTTTTTGCCCGATTTGCCATGCCAATCTTGTTGCAGATGATGTAAATAAAAATCTTGCTGCTGTTCAGGTTGTTGATAATGGAGGAAATGAGTCAAAAATACTGTTCTCAGAAATTGTGGGTCAGCGATGTACGTATAAAATTACGGAAAGCAATATTGAGGCTTATGGTGATGATTTAGAGGAATATACAAACTTTTTTGGAGAGGTGCCTAAATATTAATTAAGGCACTTTTTTTACCACCAATTGTATTTATTTACACCGATGTAGGTTATCGAAAGAATAAGAATTGAAAGCAATATGTAAAGCATTGTCATACTTTTATACGTATGCGGATTCTTAAATTGTCGTGCAATTAAGAAGTTAATATTGCTTATAACCAGTCCGGCAACAAACCCTATGATCATATTAATAATCGTAGAAAAACTGTGGGGGTGGTTTTCGATTCCCAATAGATTTTGAAGCCTTAAAATTCCGGCTGTACATGCTCCCCAGACAGAAAAAAACACAGCACCTGAAAGAAAGAACGAAATTTTCCAGAGGTGTGAAAAAATGTATTTCATCATTCTGATAGCTTTTTAAAGTCTGATGACTTCAGCATGATATTTTTGTAGCGAAAGGTTTCAATAAGTCTGTATTCGTTTTGGCTTATTCCATTGGAAAAGAATAGTTTTATCTGAACTTGTCCGTCTTCAAATTCATCAAAGTTATTTTCAGTAACAATAAGTTTTGCTTCTATTATTGTGGCAATTTCTTCCTGGAAAAGGGGATACTTTCCTGGGATGCTATAAACAGCATATGATCCATCGTGTCTGGTGAAATATTGCTGGAAGTTGCTGTAGTTGGTATCCACAAGATTATTGGGTAGTGCGATTTCCAGTTTGTAGAATTTTTCAACGGAGCTACTTGCATTTCTGATCATAAAACGGGGGAAAAACCCCATGCTGTTATAATTACCATTTATAAGGTTTGGAATGCCATTGGTATTGTTGATTCCAAAGAATTCAAGCTCGGAAATATTGGTTTTGTTGTAGAGCATTCTGATGTCGTACTCTTCCATTACAACTTCCTTATAATTGTGTCTTTTGTAGTACCTTTTGTCAAAGGCTATATGCGGAGCTTGTCTGCTTTCGGGAATTTCGAATACCAATAATTGGTGATTTTCAATAACTGGAGTGTGAATTTTAAGATTTTTGATGTTTCTGAAAATGCGAGTATTCAGTGCCATATATAATTGCTTGGCCTTATCTTTGGAAAAATGCGTTTCGAATCCTGATGGTTTATGGGCTTTACGCCTTTTTGTGTCCATGCCATAGATTAGAACACCTCCGTATGTGTTGGCAAATGAAGATACAACAACTGATAATTTATCAAGCTGTTTTTTTGAAAAATCATCCAGTTCGCGGCTTGCTTTATATTCAAGTATCAGAGACTCTTCTTCTTTATTGCGAAGAAGAGATGAAATGAATTCTGTTATATTTTCTATGGAATACAAACTGTAAATTTTACTTCAAATATAATTATTATTTGATGAAAAGTAATCAAATAAAAAAACCGCCCTGAGGCGGTTTTTATGTAAAATTTAATTGACTAAATTTTATCGAGAGCCTGTTTTAAATCATTAATGATGTCATCAACATCTTCAATACCTACAGAATATCTAACAAGACCGTTGGTTATACCTGCTGCTTCTCTTCCTTCTTTTGAAACACCTGCGTGAGGCATTGAAGCCGGATGTTGAATAAGTGATTCAACGCCTCCCAATGATACTGCAAGTAATGCAAGATGCACATTATTCATAACAATAGTTCCTGCATCGTAGCCACCTTTCAATTCAAAACTAATCATAGCACCAAAGCCTGACATTTGTTTTTTTGCGAGTGCGTGTTGAGGATGAGATTCAAGTCCTGGGTATTTAACCCATGATACTTTTGGATGATTTTCTAGGAACTGAGCAACTTTCATTGCACTTTGCTGAGATCTTTCAACCCGAAGTGAAAGCGTTTTTACTCCTCTAATAACCATGTAAGCCTGGTGCGGATCCATATTGCCACCCATTAATGTCATGGTTTTTCTTAGCTTATCATAAATCTCTTTTTCTTTTGCAATTAATGCTCCACCTACGATATCAGCATGACCATTGATAAATTTGGTTAAACTGTGCAAAACAACGTCTGCCCCTAAATCTAAAGGTTTCTGAAGGTAAGGTGTACTGAAAGTATTATCTACGATTACAACAATTCCATGTTTATGGGCAACTTTACTTGCTTCTTCAATATCTGTTAACGAAATGGTTGGATTTGCAGGCGTTTCTAGATATAGTACTTTGGTGTTTGATTGAATAGCCTTTTCAATATTCTCAATATTTGATGTTTCAACAAAACTACATTCAACACCAAATTTGGTGAAGTGGCTTTCCAACACTCCACGGCTTGGACCATAAACTGCTGCAGTACTAATGATATGGTCTCCTTGTGAGAGAAGTGCCATATACGCAGTTGAAACGGCAGCCATTCCAGATGACAGAGCAATTCCCCTGTATCCGTTTTCAAGTTCGGCAAGCTTATCTTCAAGATTTTCAATTGTCGGATTTCCTATTCTTGTATAGATGTATCCTTTTTCTTTTCCTGCAAATAAATCAGCACCATGCTGAGAGCTTTTAAATGCAAATGTTGAAGTTTGATAAATTGGTGTGACTGCACTACCATACTCATCATGCTTATCTCCGGCATGAACGAGTTTCGAATTAAAACCTAATTTTTTTGTATCCATGACAACAAATTTATGAACATTTGTTCATTATTAATATATTTTATATAACATCATTTTCATCAATGCCTGAATTATTTTCCTCTTTAATGAGTTCTGCGGCTTTATCATTTAGATTTTCCAACATTGGAAAAATACTATTAGAAATTCCCATAACTGGTTTATAGAGAAGGGAATTGTTAAAATGATCTTCATTAATGAAACCTGATTTTTGATTAAATTGTAACAATATACTAAACAGAACACTAATAATTATTACAACTTTTAAGGCTCCAAATACAGCACCGCCAATTCTTACAAAAATACCCAAAGCCACAGCTTTTGCGAGTTTGTCTACCATTTTCGCTACAAGATGAACGAGGATAACAATAAGAATAAATGTAACAGCAAAAGATATGATGTTTAGGTACTTTCCATCAACAAAAGAGGAAAAAATACCAGAAGTAAAATTAGAAAAATGCAATCCTCCATAGATTCCCAGAACAAGTGCTGCAATAGAAGCAATTTCAATAATCAGGCCTTTTTTAAATCCTTTAAATCCAAACCAGATAACCGGTATAATAATGATGATATCAAGCACATTCATAATACAGTTTGTAAAAATAGGAGAAATATATGGGCTTGATAAATTATACCATATGTTTTTTTAATTTTGGAATGAATTTCAAAAATGAATACATGCCAATATTGGGTCAAATATTTTCCTGGTTATCGATTAAACGAATGTCTGAGATAGAGTTATTTATGAAGTATCCGATTGATACTCAGAATGAAACTCTTTTAAAATTGATTAAGAAAGCCGAGGAAACAGAGTGGGGAAAGAAGTATGGGTATGCATCCCTGGACAGGGTTGAGGATTTTAAAGAAAAAATTCCTGTACAGGATTATGAGACCATAAAACCTTATATTATTCGATTGCGTCAAGGGGAGCAAAATTTGTTATGGCCCTCTGAAATTAAATGGTTTGCGAAGTCATCAGGAACCACCAGCGATAAAAGTAAATTCATTCCGGTTAGTAAAGAAGCACTTGAGGATTGTCACTTCAGGGGTGGTAAGGATATACTTGCGTTGTATTTTAGCCACTTTCCTGAAAGTAAACTGTTAAAAGGCAAATGTCTTTCTCTTGGTGGAAGTCATCAGATAAACAATTTTAGTAATGAATCATATTATGGTGATTTGTCTGCGGTATTAATTCAGAATTTGCCATTTTGGGCAGAAATGAAGAGAACTCCGAATCTTGAAATTACTTTGATGGAAGAGTGGGATGACAAAATTGAACAGATGGCCAAAGCATCCATTAAGGAAAACGTAACTTATATAGCGGGTGTACCATCCTGGACGCTGGTTTTGATAAAGTATATTCTTGAAATTACAGGTGCAAAACACTTACAGGATGTTTGGCCACAGCTTGAGCTTTTTGCGCATGGTGGTGTTTCTTTTGTGCCATACCGGGAGCAATTTAAGCGGTTGATTCCAGGGAATAGTATGAATTATATGGAAACGTATAATGCTTCTGAAGGCTTTTTTGGTTTACAGGATGATCCCGACAGGGACGATATGTTACTGATGCTTGATTATGGTATATATTACGAATTTATGCCCTTGAGTGAAGTGGGGAAAGATCATCCAAAACTGCTTTCTCTTGATGAGGTACAAACAGGAGAGAATTACGCTTTGGTAATCTCTACAAACGCCGGCTTGTGGAGGTACGTGATTGGTGATACCGTTATAGTTACACATCGTTATCCTTTTAAAATTAAGATTACAGGGAGAATAAAACATTTCATCAATGCGTTTGGAGAGGAGTTGATTATTGATAATGCTGAAAATGCTTTAAAGATGGCATGTGATAAAACAGGTGCTCAGGTAAGAGAATATACAGCCGGACCAATATTTATGGATAAGGATGTTAAAGGTGGTCACGAGTGGCTTTTTGAATTTGAAAAGAAACCAAATAATATTGAATATTTTGTTGAAGTACTGGATAATGCACTAAAATCTTTAAATTCGGACTATGAGGCCAAGCGGTATAAAAACATGACATTGGACTTTCCGGTAATACGCATTTTGAATGATGGTACTTTTTATACCTGGTTAAAAGAAAGAGGAAAGCTTGGAGGACAACATAAAGTTCCAAGATTATCTAACAACAGGACTTATATTGAGCAATTGCTGAAAATTAATAATACCAAGAAATGATTCTGTATTGCAAGATAGCATTGTTTGTCTTATTGTTTTTTCAAAACAACAATCATAACCTGATTAAAAATGTTGATATTCAGTCAGATTACATTCAGTCAGATCATTTGCAGAATTTATATGTCGTTAATAATCAAACATTATTCAAGTATAGTAAAACAGGTGAAAAACTTGCTGAATATTCCAACAATTATTATGGTGATATTGATATTGTTGACCCTGTAGATCCTCTGAGGATATTGTTATATTATAAAGAATTTAATCAACTTTTGTTTCTGGATAATAAACTTACAGAGCTTCGAAGCTTTGTGTCGCTTGACGATTTGGATGTTGATAATTCCGGTGCTGTTTGTTCATCAAAGAATGGCGGTTTTTGGGTATTTGATGAGACTAGTCAGTCTGCAAAGTATTATAATGATAATCTTGAAAAACAGCAGGAGACATCCAATGTGAGATTTGTTACGGATAGTTTACTTCACATTGTGTTTATGAAAGAGAAGGACGGGCTACTATATTTACAGGATAAGAGCCAAGGACTTTTTTTGTTTGATATTTATGGAGCGTATATTGCCAGGGTTCCTGAGGTTAGTGTAGGTTCATTTCAGGTTAAGCAAGGAAAAATTATTTATTTTGATCGCGAAAAGGTTTTTTCATATTCAAGAACAAGGCTTCAGAATGAATCAATGGTTGATGATTTATTTACAAATGCTTTAAATGTTAGGATGGAAGGAGACGTGCTGTTTATTCAATATCCGCAAAAAATTGGCATTTATACGCAAAACTAGTTCTATTATGAGATGTAAGTAACTTTGCATAAAAAGTGGTCGTATTTGTGTTTCGCTTAGAAAAATATTTGTATTTTTAGTTCATTGTTAAACTTTAATGGCCTTTATTATATGCATATAGCAGTAGCGGGAAACATTGGATCCGGAAAAACAACTCTTACAGGTTTATTAGCAAAACATTACAAGTGGGATGCTCACTATGAAGATGTTGATGATAATCCTTATCTCAACGATTTCTACGAAGATATGCAGAGGTGGTCATTCAACCTGCAGATATATTTTCTCAATTCACGTTTTAGTCAGATTTTGGAAATCAGAAAGTCAGGTAAAACAGTTATACAGGACAGAACCATCTATGAAGATGCATTTATTTTTGCACCCAATCTTCATGCTATGGGGCTGATGACAACCCGGGACTTTGAAAACTATTTTACGCTTTTTAACCTGATGAGTTCCTTAGTACAGCAACCCGATCTATTAATTTATCTTAGGGCTTCGGTTCCTACACTGGTAAATCAAATTCAGAAAAGGGGTAGAAAATACGAAAATACAATTCGCCTTGATTATCTGAAAAGACTGAATGAAAGATATGAAGCCTGGATAGGAACATATAATCACGGAAAGCTTCTTATCGTTGATGTTGATAAGAATAATTTTTCTGAGAATAAAGAAGATCTTCGAGAAGTGATCAATAAAATTGATGCGGAACTACACGGCTTGTTTTAGTCGATAATATAATCAAAATGAACCAGTTCGATATGATCCATAAATCTTTGGTTTAGTTCTTCGTTGGTTATTTCCTGAAGTCTTTGTATCCCAAATTTTTCTACACAGAAAGAAGATATTGCAGAGCCGTATATTATGGCTCTTTTCATATTGTCGAAATAAAGGTTCTTTGTTTTGGCCAGGTATCCTATAAAACTGCCTGAAAAAGCATCACCGGAACCTGTTGGATCAAAAATTTCTTCTAGGGGAAGGGCAGGAGCAAAAAATATTTTGTTTTTATAAAAAAGCAATGT
>PKSZ01000021.1 GCA_002869425.1 Marinilabiliales bacterium | reverse complement strand
TTCAAAATCAAAACCTATGCTATTCATTTCAACGCCATACTCTGATAAATAATCTAACTTGTTCTGGTTTTCAACCATAAAGTCAGTTTCAAGTATCATATCATTAACACCCTCTCCATCAGGTGTTGATTTACTTACTAATCCAATGTAATGATTGGGTTCTGAAATTAATATTGATAAAGGCGTACTGGGTTTTACGACCACATCATTCATACTGGCATAACCTTTATTAATAATCTCATTTCCAACAATATGAAATACTGAAAAATTCTCTACAAAATCTACATAATCAATATTTTGAATAAAATTCAATATTGCAGAACCATGAATCACAACACCAAAATCCGGCCTTAATTCTGAACTAAACATCCATGGACTCAGGCTTTTTCTTATATCATCGTTGAGTACTTTTTTATAATATCCTTCATCATATCCCTCATTGAATTTCACATCGAGCTTAACCTGTACCTTTTCATAATATGGGTTCCTAACGCAAACATTCACAAAAGGAGATGTATATTCTGTAATAAATGTCTCAATTTCTTTGATCTTACTATAGCTAATCACCGGCTCAGTCATACCAGAACTACTATCACCAGAAGGAATGACAACCACTAAGATATTTCCCGGTTCAAAACCGAATGTATCATTGTGATTATTATAACACTTCACTTTATACAAAAAAGGAAATTTCTCCAGAATCAAGTGCTCAATATCCCACAAAGAAGATGCCCTTTGCTTATGTCGTAAACGCTCACTCAAACGAATTCTGAAATCAGCAGGCGTTTCCTTGTTTTTACCTCCAAAAGTCGGGTATGGCTGTTCGATAACCTTTATTCTCTTATCGGGTTTCTGTAGGTCAGCAATTGTATAAGAAGGCAACGCAGGTAAGGCTTCATGTTTGGATACCAGTTCTGCTTTACTGCTTTGACATCTTAGATCTTGTATCGTATTTAAGAGGTTGATCCCCCGCGATGATTGACATCTTAACCATACAATTCCTTTGGGTAAAACTGAATTAGTCTCCGTTATAACTTTATCATGAAAATCGAAAGAAATAATACCGGACTGAATCAAGTGTTTGGTGGTATCGGAGATGATTTCATTCTGTTTTAGAATACGCCATTCATTTTCACTTAAGACTGACCACTCTACATTTTCATTAATCTGTTCTGCACTTATCAATATCTCATTTATCTGTACCAGCAGACTCAATGTTCCTGGTGTGTGCAGGTTTTCAAATCCAATGACAAACTCTGCTCCTTCATGAATTTTAGGAAAAAAACTATTGGTATCAACTGCAGATTTTTTAATATCTCTGAAACCATAAGGTGCCAATTGAAATATGAAATCATCCTTTTCCAATCCTTTCTTCAGATTAATATAGTGAGATGCAAAATAATCGACAGAAAAATTCTTCATATTCGGAGTATATGCCTCATTTGGATATGGATCATCTTTCTTTTTTAGAATATTCCGATTGATTGCTTTCTTTAAAACATCAGGATATTCTTTATGACCAAAAGCGTTTGGAGGGTAACAAAGTTCGAGCTTAACAAACCCATTGGTTGAATTTGTATTAAAGCTTTTATCCTTATTCAAACCAATTTTCTGATCAAAAGTAAAAGCACCCACATTAATAGTATCAATACGCCTATGATTATTAACCGGTGTATCATCGCTTTCAAGATATACATCTTCAAATAATGAAATGATTTGCTGATCTTCTTCTGGCAGCCACTTTTTATTATGAAGATAACTTAGCTTTGCTTTGAAAATTTCATTACTATCAATATAACTGTATCCCTGGTAATACTCTTCAAAACCATTATCAGAATCAGGAACATCCATCCATTCAAAAGAAATACATAAATCGGTCATTAAATGATTAAAAATACTTTTATGACCAACATACAAAGAAGATCCCAATTTGGGTACAGGACCAAAAATCTGCATGGGAGCATTTATATCCAACACACCATAATCGTTCTGTACAATCAGGTTTTTTAATCCCAGCACCTCTGTA
>PKSZ01000218.1 GCA_002869425.1 Marinilabiliales bacterium | reverse complement strand
AGTCTATTGACGAATCGTATGCCTTTATAAAGTTGTTAATCGAAGCCATAAAACAAACAGAACTGCCAATTTATATTGTCTTAACAATGCGTTCTGATTTTATAGGTGAATGTTCTCATTATCAAGAATTAACAAGTCTAATCAACGATAGTCACTACCTGATTCCCCAAATGACAAGGGAAAATTTAAAGGAAGCAATTGTTGGTCCGATTGCCGTTGGTGGAGGAACAATTTCTCCAAGGTTGTTGCACCAATTGCTTAATGATGTTGGAGACAATCCCGATCAACTTCCGATTTTGCAGCATGCTTTGATGAGAACATGGGAATACTGGGCAAGACATAGAAAAGGTGATGAGTCTTTGGATGTTACCCATTATGAGGCGATTGGAAGAATGGAAAAGGCACTTTCTGAGCACGCCAATGAAGCCTATGATGAACTCAAGCAGGAAGAAAAGGATATTTGTGAGCATTTATTCAAAACATTAACGGAAAGGGGTGCCGATAATCGAGGAGTAAGACGTCCATCCAAAATTCAGGAAATTTGCGAAATTTCCAAAGCTAGTCCTGAGGCAGTAATTGCTGTAGTGGATGTTTTTAGGAAACCAGGACGTTCTTTTCTTTCACCTTCCAGTGAATATAAGCTTGATGAGGATAGTATCGTAGATATTTCTCATGAAAGTTTGATGCGTATTTGGGATAAGCTCAAAATATGGGTGGAGGAAGAGGCTACTGCAGTACAGATGTATCTCAGACTTTCTGAGGCAGCAGCACTTTATCAGGAAGGAAAAACAGGATTGTGGAGGCCTCCTGATTTACATTTGGCTACAACCTGGAAAAAGAAACAACAACCAACGCTTACCTGGGCAAAAAGGTATAATCCAGCTTTTGAAAGAACAATGGTATACCTTGAAACCAGTGAAAAGGAATTTAGGGAAGAAGAAGAAAACAAAATAAGGCTGCAAAAAAGAGCGCTTCGTAGATCCAGAATTTTTGCTATAGTGTTGGGAACAGCAGCTATCATTTCACTTGCATTTATGGTATATGCTTTTGTACTTCAGATTGAAGCAAAAGAACAGGAACAAAATGCAATTAAGCAAACAAAAATAGCAGAACGACAACGAAATTTGGCAGATAAAAAATCAAAAGAGGCTGAATATCAAAAAGAAATTGCCAACAATAAGCGTATAGAGGCAATGAAGCAAAAAGAAGAAGCTGAGAAGCAGAAATCAATTGCTGAAAGCCAGAAAAAGAGGGCTGAGGATGCATTGAATGAAGCTATGCGTCAGAAAGAGTTAGCCATGCAAAAAACCAATGAAGCCAATGAGCAACGACAGTTAGCTGAAAAGAGCACAAAAGAAGCGTTGGATCAAAAGGCTATGGCTGAAAAGGCAACAGAACAAGCATACAATCTTCGTATGTTATCAATTTCGCAGTCAATGGCGGTGAAATCTCTTCAGGTTGATCAGGATCCCGAGCAAAAGGCGCTTCTTGCATACCAGGCATATGAGTTTAACGATAAGTACGGAGGTAATAAGCACAATAACGATATTTACAACGGACTTTATTATTCTTTGAAAGCATTTTATGGTGATGATTATAATATCATGAATGGGCACGAAGATGCTGTTCGTAATATTGAGTTTATTCCGGGTTCAAATAGGTTTTACAGTGCAGGATCAGATGGCAAAATTCTACGCTGGAATCTTGATGAACGGACTGAAACACCCGTACCAGTTATTGAATATAACGATGTGGTGAGAAATATGGCTCTAAGTAATAGTGGTAATTTTATGGCTATTGTTAGGAAATCAAATACATTGGATCTGTACAATGCAGAACAAAGGGGTAGAGGAGCAGAGGAACTTGGAAAACATAGAAAAACAATTACTTCTATTGCTTTTTCTCCCGATGATAATTTTTTAATTTCTGCCGGACAGGATAGTTTGATAAAAATTTGGAATGTTTTGGATAAGTCTGAAGATATTTTTGCCAAATGTGAAGATAAAGTTCAGGCAATAGCTATTTCT
>PKSZ01000348.1 GCA_002869425.1 Marinilabiliales bacterium | reverse complement strand
TGGGATTTTAACAATACGAAACCTTTTTATGGGAAAATTTCACCGGGTTGTAAATTATGTGGAGAAGGTGATTGGAGTTGCTTGTTTCTAACAGGGAAGTGCAATACAAATTGTTTTTATTGTCCTTCTGAGCAAACAGAAGCAGGAATTCCTCAAACACAGGGAATGGAGTTTGCCAGTGTAAATGATTATAATGGATATTTGAAATGGGCTGAATTTAAGGGTATTAGTATTACCTGAGGAGAGCCATTCTTAATGAAAGATAAGAGTTTAAGATACTTGACAGCAGTGAAAAGATGCCTGCCTAAGAGTTATTTTTGGATGTATACAAATGGTATCCTTGTAGAGAAAGATATTTTAAAAAAAATGGCTGATGCTGGGCTGGATGAACTAAGGTTTGATATAAGTGCAGTAAATTATTCGCTGGAAAAAGTACGACTTGCTTCTGATTATATTCCCAATGTTACAATAGAGATTCCTGCTATTCCAGAAGATGAGAAAAAAGTTAAAGCAATGCTTTTTGATTTTGTGAAAGCCGGTACGAAATACCTGAATCTGCATCAAATGAGGTGTACTTCTTTTAATTTTCGGAATCTTGCAAGTAGAGGATATACTATTTTACATGGTGAAAAGCCTACCGTTTTGGAGTCGGAATTAATGGCACTTCGTATTCTTGATTATGCCGAGAAGGAGCAAATTGATCTGGGAATTAATTATTGCAATTATCAGTATAGAAATCGGTTCCAAAAATCTGGATTTAGACGGAAACTGGCTGCAAATAATTCAGGAGTACCTGTGTCGGTAACAAAGAATGGATATCTTCGAATCTCAGATGGACAGTATGTAGAGGATAATAATTTTTGTAGTACCCAGGAAAACTATTCTTATGCAGGAGTACTTATTGAGGATGCAGTAAAGCATGATCATAACAGTAACTTTAATATAGGGAAGAAGGCTTATAGGTGGAATTATGGAGAAGTGATGAATTTCAAAAAGCTATCAAATATACAGCAAGGCGATTGGCAGAAAGTAATAAAAACACAGGGGAAAGAACTACCCAATGATGAGGTTCTTTTTAGATTATGGCAGTATGAATTTATCGAGTGGGAGCTAAGACCATATTTCTAAAAAGTAATGAGCGGACAGGCATAACAACCAATTCCGCTCATCACGTAAAAATTGCAATAAAACTCATGTCAAATGTACTATAACATTGTGTTTGAAATCAAGCGAGAAATTCTGAATGTTATTTACGTAAATTACTGAAAAAACATATTGATCTAGAGGTGTATAATATGCACTAATTTGCATTTAATAGTTTTTTTGCAGAAATTTACTGTATAACCAAAACGCTTAATAATGAGAAAATTAATAATATTAATGTTGATCGTTGTGGCTTATCAGGCTTATGCACAATTTCCTTCAGGAGTAAAAGAAATAAAACCCAAACCCAACGGTGTTGTTAGTGTGAAAGGCAATTTATCACAGGGAAAAGTAATTTCAGATTTAACCTGGGCATGGTCCAGCTCAAATGCTTGTTTTCCTGGTACACAGAAAGAAAAATTTACTGGCAATCATGTATTATATCATTCAAAACTTCCCCGGCGGGCGATTATGACCATCACTGTTATACCAGATGAAAAAAATGCAAATTTTAGTATATATGCATATTCTATTGGTACAACCAATTACTCTGTTGTTCCGAACTTGTCTTCCTGTGTAAGTTGTGAGGCAGAGCACAAATGGGATTATCCCAAAAGCGGTAAAACGCAGAATCACACACGTAGTATTTCTTTAAATGCCATCAACAATCCTTATAATGTAGTGATTGGCGTAGTAGGGGCAAATGGTTTAAAAACAGGAGGATATACGCTGAAAGTTGAAATTGAAGGTGGAGAGGAGGAAAGTCATGCTGCACAGGCAGAAGTTAAACCCATTGCTGTAGTTTGTGAGAAAAACAAGACCAAAGAAATTAAGGGCAATCTGAAAGATGGTGTTATTATTCAGGATTTATCCTGGGCATGGTCTAG
>PKSZ01000138.1 GCA_002869425.1 Marinilabiliales bacterium | reverse complement strand
TGATTATAGAGGCCATGGAAAATCACAAGGCAAAAGAGGGCATTGCTCAGACTACCAAAACTACATGGACGATATCTCTGTTTTGATAAATCAGGCAGAAATAATTTTTCCTGGTATACCCAAAGTTATTTATGGACATAGTCTCGGAGGGAATCTAGTATTAAATTACATGTTAAAAAGAACTCCATTAGTATACGGTGCTATTATTACATCTCCATGGATTGAACTCTCTTTTCAACCTCCAAAAGCCAAAATACTAGCAGGAAAAATAGTTCGCATGGTAGCGCCAGGATTTTCTATGGATACAAATCTAAAATCGGAAGATTTATCCAGCAAAAATGAGATTGCAGAGCACTACGAAAAAGATTCGCTTGTACATGGAAAAATAACAGCTTCAAACTTCCTAAACATTCTTACAGCAGGTGAATACATATTATCCAATGCAGATCAGACTTATGTTCAGATTTTGCTATTACACGGCAAGGAAGACAAAATAACCTCTTATAAAGCCAGTGAAAAATTTGCCAATTCAGCAGGAGATTTTGTTACATTGAAACTATATGATGGCATGTACCATGAACTTCATAATGAGCAAAATAACGAAATCGTATTTCAGGATATTTTAGACTGGCTATCGGCTCTTTAAAAAATAATGAAACCATTTCGGACAGAAATATCTATAGCCCCTACTGGGTATAAAATTAATTACTCTGATAAAATTCTCCTTGCAGGATCTTGCTTTACAGACAATATTGGTGAAGTACTAAGCAATTATAAATTTAATTGTCTGATTAATCCAAATGGTATTTTATACAATCCTGAAAGTATTGCCCTGATGTTGGAAAATCTAATTAACAATTCAGGATACAAAGCAGAAGAATTCATTCACCACAATGAATTATGGCTAAGCCTTATGCATCATGGTTGTTTTTCTTCAGCAAGCAAAGATGAACTAATAAAAAATACATCAGAAACCTTTTCCGAAGCAAATTCTTTCCTGAAGCAAGCCAAGGTTCTCATAATTACATGGGGAACAGCATGGATTTATAAATATAAACAAAGCGGTAAAACAGTTTCCAATTGCCATAAACTACCACCAGATTTATTTGCAAGAGAAAGACTTTCCATTGACAATATTATTTCTTCATACCAAAACATCCTGACTTTGCTAAAGATATTGAACCCTAATATTAAAATCATTTTTACCATTAGCCCGGTTCGACACCTTAAAGATGGTTTTGAAGAAAACCAATTGAGTAAATCGATTTTAATCCACGCTGCACATGATCTGGTTAGCAATTTTGAGAATGCCGACTACTTTCCTTCCTACGAAATCATGCACGACGATTTAAGAGACTATCGGTTTTATGCTGACGATATGGTTCATCCCAACAAATTAGCAACTCAGTATATTTGGGAAAAATTCTCTGATGCATTTTTTAGCAAAGACACACTTTCTATAATAAAAAAAATAGAAAAAGTTAAAAAGTTCGTGGAACACAAACCCTTCAGGTTTGAGTCTGAGGCCTATCAAAAATCATTATACGACACACTTGAAAAAATTGCTGAAATCCAGAAAGCATTTCCCCAAATCAACTTCTCACAAGAGATAGATACACTTAAAGAAAGAATCCGACTCTAATTAATTTTTGGGAAGAAAATAAAAGTCCTGGTTAAATGCATGATATTCGCTTTCATTCAGCTCTCTGAGTGAATTATTGGCAAGAATATTTACGGTATAATCTAAAGACTTAAACAAGTTGATAACCTTTTCACGATTCTCTTTTCCAGATAATTCAGATTGGACTCTGGGTTTAAATTTCGTTAATGTTTCAACAAAGTTTGAAAAAACAAACGATTCAAAACCTTCCACATCGCACTTAACAAAATCAAGTCTACTCAGTCCACTAAAAAGCTTATCCGGAACCTTCATAATTACATCAAATGAATCTACAATATTTGCAGTTTTGCCATTGATAACCTTAGTCATACCATGATGAACAACACCATCAACAACCGGAATCCCCATTT
>PKSZ01000542.1 GCA_002869425.1 Marinilabiliales bacterium | reverse complement strand
GTGACCCCCTGCTTGTAAGGCAGGTGCTCTGAACCAACTGAGCTAAGCTCCCAAAAGAGGATGCAAATATACACTGCTTTTTTAAATCTCCAAAAAAAGAAATAAAAAAAATAATATTTTTCTACACAACTTCTGCAACAACAAAAGTACTCCCTCCTACAAATATCATATCCTGGGCTTTTGCAGTAGATTTGGCTGCTTCTAAGGCCTCTTTTACTGATGTATATTTTTCGCCTGTTAAATTATATTTCAGTGCCATCATTTTTAATTGATCAACTGGAAGTGCTCGTGGAATATTTGCCCGGGAAAAATAATAATTTGCATTAATCGGAAATATTTCAAGGATCTTTTCGATATTTTTATCATTCACCATTCCAATAACTACATGCAATTGTTTATAGGCTATTTGTTGTATTTGTTCCAGAACAACAGTCAAGCCTTCTACATTATGTGCTGTATCACAAACGATCAAAGGATTATTTCCCAATATCTGCCACCTACCCATCAAACCAGTTTTTTGTATTTGCCGGAGTCCCGAGTAAATACTTTTATCAGCAAGTTCAAGACCTTCACTTTTTAACACATCAATGGTTTTTAAACAAGTTACCAGGTTTTTTGCCTGATATTTACCAAGTAAATCCAATTCTATTTGCTGAAACGCTATCTCATCTCCGGATTTCACATTAAATAACTGTGTGCCATGAACAGATTGCAATGAGTATTCTGCATAATAGTAATCCTGAGCAAAAAGCACCTTAGCACCTTCTTCTTCAGCCTTCTGAACAAAAACCTCATCGGTTTCCTTGTTATGTTCACCAACAACTAGAGGAATACCAGCTTTAATAATCCCTGCCTTTTCTCTGGCAATAGAAGACAAATTATCTCCTAAAAAAGCAGTATGATCCAGACCAATATTGGTTATAACTGAAACCAATGGATAAATTATATTTGTTGAGTCGAGCCTTCCTCCCATACCTGTTTCTATAACAGCAATATCTATGTTTTGCTTTGCAAAATAATCGAATGCCATTGCAACAGTTATTTCGAAGAATGAAGGTTTAATATCATATATATTTTCTTTGATCCTCTGTGTGAAGTTAACAACAAAATCTTCATCAATCATTTTACCATTGATACGTATTCGTTCTCTAAAATCCTTCAAATGGGGAGAAGTATACAATCCTGTTTTGTAACCCTGTTGTTGAAGAACCGAAGCCAACATATGACTAACAGAGCCCTTCCCATTTGTTCCTGCAACATGGATAGTTTTAAACTTATGGTGAGGATTTCCCAAAAAATCATCTAAATATAAAGTATTTGATAAATCCGCCTTATAAGCAGCTGCACCCTCTCGTTGATACATAGGTAACTGAGAAAATAGAAACTCGATTGTTTCCTGATAATTCATCGCATAAGTTATTGAATCAACGGTAAAATTAGAAAAATTAAAAACATACTTGTTTTATTATTATCAATTTTAAAATGAAAATAGCACTTTTAGTATTTCTGTAATAAAAACAAGTATTTATCAAAATTATAAACCTCAACAAATAATCAAGCGTATACAATGTCGGTAAAATGATATAATAAATCACAACAAAAATGTAATTTATTTACTGTTACATATTTAACTAATAGTATTTTCAATACTTTTAAAGTATATTTGCATAAGGATAAGTAGAAGATGCATAGTCTGATTAAACAAAAAATAATTACTTCTTGCAATATGATATTGATTGTTGTTGTATCAATCATATCTATAAATATTGGGCATTCACAAACTATCACTGATTCAGACACACAATCTGGCCATGATGATGATCCAGTTGTTTCTTCTATCTCATTTACCGGGGCACCAGCGGCTGCGACAATAACCAATGTTGAAATTACTATTTCTGGAGTTGGAGGAAGCTGTCCAAGTTGGTTTACAGTTACTCTTAACCTTGATGGTTCAGCAACATACCTCAATGTATGTGACGGCACAACTAATTATTCTGATTTAAATGGTAATTTGGTAAATGGAACAACAATT
>PKSZ01000153.1 GCA_002869425.1 Marinilabiliales bacterium | reverse complement strand
TTTAACCAAAGCCATGGGGAAAGCCGTTCCGGGTATGGATATTGTTACCGGAAGTATGGATGCTGTAAGTGGTGGTCTTAAAGCCTTTAAAGCCCGGAAAAGAAGAAAAATGATCAATCAGCAGATCGGTAAGATGGAAAAAGAAGGCGGAGACCAGAAGCAAATTGATGCATTTAAGCATATCTCAGAAATTCAGAAAAAAAGAAGAAACAGCGGACTTAAAAAAGCAGGCTTAGGCGTTGGTTCAGCAGTTGCTGCCGGTCTTATGCTAAACCCTGCTACTGCTGGTGTTGGTTTAGCTCTTGGTGGTGCGTTAATGGTCGGGAAAGGAGGCCATGCATTGTTTAAGAAGTACAGGCAACACCGAAGAGATAAATATGCTAACGCAGCAAAGTATGCAGATAAAAATGTATCTGCTGATGATATTAAAAATGAACATTTAAACGAATTGTCTACCAAGCAGGATTCGCTTGGAGAAAAAGCAGCATACAAAGGCATAAACCCATTAAAAAAGTTTGGTGCCTGGAAAGCAAAAAAGGACCTTAAAAAAGTAACGAAAGAAAAAAGTATTATAGAAGACCCATCCAAAGCACAAGACGAAATTGATCAACTAAAAGAAAAATCTGAGTATAAAGGTCATAACCCTTTTAAAAAGTTTGGAGCATGGAGAGCAGGCAAAAAACAAAAAAAGCTTGAAAACCTCCAAAACTATGGTGATGTTAAGAAAGCTGAAGCCGTAAAACTTAATAAAGAATACCAGGGAATGAAAGGCAAGTGGTATGCTCCAGATATTGAAAAATCTACAGACAAGAAGAATGAGAGATATGACAATACCGTTTCTGCAATTATGGGTATGGATAATAAAACGCAGAACATAGCACTAAAATCACTTGGACTAAATAAGTTCAAAAAGGACAAAAAAGGCAACCTTACGGAAAAACATAATGAATATTACGATAACTTATTAAAAGATCATGGTGGTAAAGATACCGGTGAGCAGGAAAGTCAGGGTGATACACTTAAAACTCCAGAGCAAAAACCAACCATGAAAAAACTTTCAGACCGAAGTATCTTCAACCAGGTAATGGGGATGAAAAATGGTAAAGGACAACCCAAGCAGGGAACCATGAAAAATCTATTATGGGATAAAGCAATGCCTGAAACCCATGATCAGAAAAATCAAAACGAACCTGACAAAAAAGAAGAAAGTTCAATGGATAAGGCCGAAAGAGAATTATTTCTCGAAAAACTAAAAAAACACTAATATGTTTGAAAAACTCAGTAAAACACTAGAAAAAGAAGGTTTTAACTCAAAAATAGAAAAAGCAACGGAAGATGTACCATATGATAGACTGGTTGTTCTTTTTGAACCAGATTCATCTGAAACAAAACTCATGTATGAAATTATGCAGATTCCGGATGATGATAATGAAATAGAGAATTATGATCTGATTCAGTTTTTTGTTACTTTCCCATTTGAGCTAAGAGAATTGAATGAGAATATTCTTGCTGACCTTAATGATCTTATTCTGAAACTTAATTTTTTCCTTCCATTGGGAAGCTATGGAATTGAGCTTGAAGACGGACTTGCATTTTATAAATATGTTTCCGTTACTCCTAAGGAAAAGAGTGATAGTGACTATACGAAACTTATTGAAGTTCTTTGGATTAGCTGTTATCTTAACAATACATATCTACCTGTTTTTGAAGCTATTGCCAATGGTGACAAAACGCTTGAAGATTACAAGGATCTGTTCTAGCTATAAGGTTTTTCCATCTTTTGTAAGTTCTCGTTTTATGCCATCGGTGATATTTTCCAGACTTACAAAATCCTTATTTTTAACGGATTTTACAGCACAATATTTTAGCACGTTAACAATATTTCCGCCTGTCAGTTCATATTTTTCTGCTATAGGCCTGAAATCTATCTCTTTTTCATAGTTTAAGTGCCCAAAGTATTTTTGCCACAATTCATATCGCTCTTTCACTGAAGGAACAGGAAAGTACACTACAGACTGAAACCTCCTTGTGAAC
>PKSZ01000028.1 GCA_002869425.1 Marinilabiliales bacterium | reverse complement strand
GTCATTTCTTCCACGAACATTTTTTCTTTGTTTTTAAATCGCTTAAATTAAGTCTTTTACAGGTATTTTTCGGCTTGTGAAAAAGGTTATGCAATTTAACACGAGATTCAAAAAATTGCTAATTTAATTGCTAACACACTTATTAACATAAGGCATTTATAAGTGCGTATGTATCAGATACACAGCCCTGTGGGTGTGTTTTGATTGGTATAACAACACAAACAGGTACTGCATTGCGAGATATATAACTGTCTTACTAGTCAGATGGTAAGCTATTTTTCAACATGATTTTGTTAGTAAGATAAAATTGCGTTTTGGGCAATTTTTATAAACAGCTTATAATACCAAACAGATGTTCATTTTGTGTTGACGAAATACCAAGAAAGACTCAATGGGTTTGTGATAATCTGAGAATTTGTTGAATCTCATTAAATACAGATTGGCTGCAACCGGTTCTGCATTGTACAAATTTTTTTGCTTTCTCAGAGATTATTTTTAGCTGATCTTTGGATGCAATGAGTTCGTTAAGTTTTGAGTTGAATGATTCCTGATCTGCAATAGGAAATACACAGCTTTTATCAATAAGTTCCTGAATTTCGGGGAATTTGTAATGGTTAGGGCCAATTAAAACGGGAAGTCCGTAAGTGGTTGCTTCCAATACGTTATGCAGGCTTTTCCCAAATCCACCTCCTACATAAGCAATATTACCATATGCATACAATGAACTTAACATACCAATATTATCAATTACAATTGCTTTGTATTGATGTATTTTTGATTCATCAATTTGTGAATATGCTATTGCGTTTCCATTTAATTGTTTGAGGATATGCCTGATTTTAGATTCATGAATTTGATGAGGAGCAATAATAAATTTGATGTCTTTTTTTAAACCTTCTTTTAAGATATAGTTGATTATAAGATGATCTCCCGGCTCCCAGGTACTCCCGGCAATAAATAGTAGCTGGTTGTTTTTAAATTTATCAATAACAGGTATGAGGAATGATTTGCTTTTGGTTTGGTATACTCTGTCAAATCGTAAATCTCCTGATAAATATACTTTGTGAATGTTATGATTTTGAAGCAATTGAAAGGATTTTTCATTTTGAACAAAAATACCATTCAGTTTATGGAGTATGTTCATAAAAATTTTACCATACCACTTAAAATATATTTGATCTTCTCTGAAATTAGCACTTACAAGGTAAGTTGGAATATTATTTTTATGAAGTTCGTTGATTGTATTTAACCACAAATCATATTTAATGAAAATTGCACAACAAGGGTTTACTTTTTGTATAAATTTTCGGATTCTTTTTGTGAAATCAAATGGAAGATAGACTGCCAGATCAATATTCTCATAGTTGTTCCGAATTTCGTAACCAGAAGGACTGTAAAAACTTACGATAATTTTTTGTTCTGGCATTTGCTCTTTAATCATATCAATCAGTGGTCTTGCCATTTCAAATTCACCCAGGGATGAAGCGTGAATCCACAAGGGGTGCTGAAGGCTTTCACTGTTTTTTGTGAGGGTTGTGAAAATTTCTTTTCTGCCCTTAATCCACTTTTTTGCTTTACCATTAAATATGGCAGCAAGATGAACTGCAAGATAGTATATGACCAATGCCGTGTTGTACAATACCCGCATTAGTATATGTAATATTTTTGAGGGATTTTTTTATAAAGGGGAATTATCCAGCCAATTTTGATTGAGTATAACAAATCGGTTCTTTTTTTTGTGTCCCGGGTCATGGAAAAATAATCGTAAGACCTCCTGCTTTGCGTGAAAGCCTGGATAAATTCAAACCCACCATAAAAATTAAGAATTTTGTTGTCGCTAAAATATATGTAACCTATGAATTCACTCATTGCGAAACCATTGGTAAGCCTATCATAACCTTTAACATAATCTCCTTGTATCTGAGGCGTATTGTTATATTCTACTTCAATGTGAATTTTGTGTTGTAATATTCCACCACCTACATTGAATAAAATTCCTGAATTAGGATTTTTCTTATCTATGGAAATAACCCTACC
>PKSZ01000694.1 GCA_002869425.1 Marinilabiliales bacterium | reverse complement strand
ATGTAAACTGAGGATTCAATTTTTCAAATTTCACTGCTCTTACATACCTTGATAACTCTTTGTAAACTTCCGATTTCTTATTGATATAACCAGATAATATAAGATCTGACTTTTCCGGATTAAGTTTTAACTGCTCATAAATATACATTGTAAAATAAACGATATCATTTGAGCTTTTATAGTCAAAACTATTGTGAAGTGTAATACCATCTTCAGTAAGAACTGTAATGTTTAAATAATCTTCTCCCAGATTTACAAAAACCTTTGCCTCTGCCCCTTTAAACCGATTATTTACCAGTACATTATAAATGATTGAGCTGGTTTCCTGAAAAAACTCTGCATTTTGGAATCTTGAAAGAAAATCAGCATACACCCAAGCTGGCATGGCAAAAACATTGAATGCATTAAGTTGATTGATTTTGCTATAATGCAAAATTTCAGTCTTTAGCAATTCATGGTTAAGTTCAAATATTTTATGAAAAGTATCCGGATCGAAAAGAGGTGCCGGCACCAGAGTTGCCTTTTTAGTTTGATATAAAATTTTTACAGACTTAAAGAATTTAGAAAGAAATTCATCCTCATGTAAACACAGATCAATATGCTTTTGTATACTTTCTTCTGATTCCCCGGGTGTATATTCTTTATGTCTGAAATATATAAACTTACTTCTAACACTGTCGAGAATTGCATATGAAAAACCATCACATGCAATTTGCACAGATAAATGATACGTGTGTGTAAGATTTATGTCAATTGTTTCATCAACAAGTTCAATGGATTTTTCCATCGTTAAATTAAGGGATTCCCGGTTACCATTAACTATTCCCAGTTACCGGCTCCGTTAGTTGCTTCAATCAATGATCCAACGCGAAGCTCATCACTTGGTTTAAAAAAATCTTTATCCAGCCCTTTAAGAATCTGTGAATTTTTTGCAACTGCTTCAAACACTTTCACTTTTACTTTTGAACCTGTTTCTACTACGCCTGCTCCAATTTTAAACTCCTCGCCACCTGAAAATGGAATATAGCGTATTGAATCTATTTGATAACCCGGATCAAATAATGTATCAAGCATTGGCATTTTTACCGTATCTCTTAGAATTTTACCCATCGCCAATATATCATCTGGTGTTTCACCTGGCTTCAAATTTGTAACAGCCAAACCAATTTCCACTGCCATTTGATCCGTAAGTGTATCAGGACACAAACCTATTTTACGTGGAACTCTCAAAGAGTCATTTTTTACAAAAGAGATTAATTCATCAAAATTATCAGCATATACACCTTTCTGATCTTTATAAGCTGTTTGTGCAGTTCTTATATCTTTTAGCCTTTGAATAACTTCTGAATACCTCTCATTCTTAGCTTCCTCAAAACGAATTGGCCTTGCAATACTTTCATAAGCTAAATATGCCAAAACAACAATAACAACAACTAATACAAGCTGAATAACGTATTTCATAATAAAATCTTTAGGTTTGCATATGTGCAAAATTAAAATTTTTTTTAGATTAAGCTTTTTAATGAGCAGATTTTTTTCATGCTAAAAAACCATCTTAAAGATAGAATTATTGAAGAACTGGGTTATGACCCTACCAAGGATCAAATAAATTTAATTGATCTACTGGCTGAGTTTACGCTTGATCTAAATATGGAATCTATCATGTTGGTAAAAGGTTATGCCGGAACCGGGAAAACCACGGTAATGTCTGCACTGGTTAAGGTTCTGAAAAAAAACAAGATGCGTTATATTCTACTTGCTCCAACAGGCAGGGCGGCAAAGGTGTTAAGCAATTACAGTCATTCACCGGCTTACACTATTCATAAAAAAATATATCGTCAAAAATCGGGTAATGATAGTTTTTCATCCTTTACACTGAATAAAAATTTACATAGCAACACTTTGTTTTTTGTTGACGAAGCATCTATGATCAGTAATCAATCGCCAGATTCTAATGTTTTTGGAACAGGCAGGTTGCTCGATGATTTAATTGAGTACGTTTACAATGGCAAAAATTGTAGACTGATATTGATTGGTT
>PKSZ01000188.1 GCA_002869425.1 Marinilabiliales bacterium | reverse complement strand
AAATCAGCCCGGCTCCCGCCGAATATTTCAGTCCGTCTTCGGTTAAAGAATTCAAGTCGGAAAAAGGCTTACCCAGATCAAAAAAGAATGTACCCAGAAATTTCTTTATTATGTATAAATCAAGTTTTTTCAAAGAGTTTTAATTATAATCGTTGTGCGAGTTTGATAACCATTTCAGATTTCCAGCTTTTAAAATTACCATTAACAATTTGTTTTCTTGCTTCTCCAACCAGCCAAATGTAGAATCCAAGGTTATGAATACTTGCGATTTGTGCTCCCAAAATTTCCTTTGAAATGATTAAATGACGTAAATAGGCCTTTGAATATTGTGTGTCTGCAAAAGTATTTGCAGAAATATCTATGGGAGAAAAATCTTTTTTCCACTTTTCATTTTTAATGTTGATGATTCCTTCTGATGTGAAAAGCATACCATTTCTTGCATTTCGTGTTGGCATTACACAGTCAAACATATCAATGCCTCTTTCAATCCCTTCCAGAATATTTGCAGGAGTTCCAACTCCCATAAGGTATCTTGGCTTTTTTAGTGGCAGTATCTCATTTACAATCTCAATCATTTCATACATTTTTTCTGCAGGTTCTCCTACTGAAAGACCTCCAATTGCATTTCCTTCTGCATTGTGACTACTAATTTCTTTTGCTGAAATTTTTCTAAGATCGGGAAAAGTGCTACCCTGCACAATAGGGAAGTAGAATTGTCGGTGTTCGTACAAGTTTTCTGTATTGTTGAAATGATCTATGCCTCTTTTTAACCAGCGGTGGGTTAATTCCATAGATTTTTTAGCATAATTAAAATCACATGGATATGGTGTGCATTCATCCAATGCCATAATGATATCAGCACCAATTTTTCGTTCAATATCTACTACACTTTCAGGTGTGAAAAGATGTTTTGATCCATCAATATGCGATCTGAATAATGCGCCTTCTTCTGTCAGTTTTCTATTTGCTGCAAGAGAGAAAACCTGATAACCTCCGGAATCTGTGAGAATGGGCTTATCCCAGTTGATAAACTTATGTAACCCACCGGCTTTACCTAGAATCTCTGTTCCAGGTCTCAGGTACAGATGATACGTATTACCTAAGATTATCTGAGCCTTTATTTCGTTTTTTAGTTCATTCTGGTGTACTGCCTTTACCGATCCTGCAGTTCCCACGGGCATAAAGATTGGTGTTTCAATATTGCCATGGTCAGTATTTATTATCCCTGCCCTTGCATTGCTTTTATTATCTGTATTCTGTATGGTAAAAAACATAAATATTCAATTGAATGTCAAAGATAATCAAAATGAACGTGTAACAAATTTTTCATTGATTTTGGATAATTGCCAATTATTCAGATGTTTGAATTGTTTATAACTATTTGGTAATCAGAATTTGTTCTCTTGGTTTTAAAAATAAACTTTGATAAAATTGTTGTCATTACAAAAGCTGTTTTATGTTACAGTATTTACAATTGTATAAAGACCAAATAGTATTTGTAGCATTGCTGATTTTCGGTTTTTCCATTTTTGTCCAGCTTTTTTATTACTTGTTTTTTTTTATTAGGATTGTGTTTCATAAGACAGGCAAGGATGTAGTGTCTCATCCTATTCCGGTATCTGTAATAATATGTGCTAAAAATGAAGCAGAAAACTTACAGTCTTTTTTGGAAAATATATTGAAACAGAATTATCCGGATTTTGAAGTGATTGTAGTAAATGATAATTCTACAGACAATACTGAAAATGTTTTAAACAATTTTAAATCTTTATATCCAAACCTGAAAGTTAGCAATATTAAAAAGGAGCCCATTTTATTACAGGGAAAAAAGCTAGCGCAGACAGTGGGAATAAAGGCTGCAAAAAACGAACTCTTATTGATGACAGATGCAGATTGTAAAGTTGAATCTGAACATTGGATTGAACATATGGTTAGGAATTTTAACAATAGTACGGATCTTGTTTTGGGTTATGGTGGATTTATTAAAAGGAAAGGATTACTGGACAAACTCATACGGTATGATGCTCTATTT
This sequence comes from Marinilabiliales bacterium, assembly GCA_002869425.1. GTDB lineage: Bacteria > Bacteroidota > Bacteroidia > Bacteroidales > BM523 > BM523. Next base: position 10,076 of record PKSZ01000188.1, on the reverse strand, counting down.
ATTGCAATACAATATTTATCTTTTGCAAAAGCAGGGATTCCATACATGGGAGTGGGGCGAAATCTTGCCTATCGAAAATCATTGTTTTTAAAAAATAAAGGTTTTGCCAAACATTACAGGCTTGCTTCTGGCGATGATGATTTGTTTGTGAACGAAGTGTCTACACCCAATAATACAAAGATCGAGATTTCATTAGAAAGTCATACAAGAACAGTTCAGGCTAATTCCTGGACGGATTGGAAAAGGCAGAAAACAAGGCATTTGACAACAGGAAGCAGATACCGATTCGGTCATAAGATTTTATTGGTATTGGAAGTTTTGTCACGGTATTTGTTGTATTTTTCCTTGCCTGTTGCTTTGCTAGATGCGTATTTTTTTGTTGGGGTTTTGGGTGCTCTGGCATTCAGGTTACTACTAATGATAATTACCATTAAATTAATAATGAATCGTTTGAATGAAAGAGATTTATTATTATATTCGCTCGTCTTTGAGCTGTTGATTCCTATAATAATTGTGGGATTGTCAGTCAAGAACTATATAATGTCAAAAAGATATAGATGGAGATAAATGATCATTTATCAGAGAAGGCCAAACAGGATTATGTTTTGGTGCAGAGTGCATTGGGTGGGGAACAGCAGGCTTTCGCGGAGTTGCTTGGACGGTATCGTGATGCGATCTATTTCATGTTGTTAAAAATGGTGAACAATAAAAGTGATGCCGAAGATTTAACAATTTAAGCATTTGGAAAGGCATTTAAAAAACTTCATCAGTATTCACCGAATTTTGCTTTTAGCACCTGGTTGTTTAAAATTGCGTCTAATAATTGTATTGACTATTTAAGAAAGAAAAAGGGCAATCTTGTATCTCTTGATAATAGTAATGAAGATTCTGATTTTTCTTCTTCAGGAAATCTACAGGCTAGTACCTTAGATCCGGAAGAAAATATGATAAAAAAGCAGAAAGCAAAGTTAATGCAGACTGTTGTGGCAAAATTAAAACCAAGGTACAGGAAGCTTATTGAGTTGCGATATTTCAAAGAATATTCTTATGAGGAAATCGCAGAAGAACTTGAATTGCCAATCGGAACGGTTAAGGCTCAGTTGTTTAGGGCACGAGATCTCCTTTATAATACATTAAAAAACTCAACCGAAAAGATATAAGCATGGAGCTTATATTGAAGTATTTTCCGGATTTGAACGCAAAGCAAATAGATGCATTTCATAAAATGTATAGTTTGTATTTGGAATGGAATAGTAAAATCAATGTAATATCCAGAAAAGATATTGAAGCTTTATATCTGAAGCATGTTTTGCATTCATTATCTATTGCTAAAATATTCCCTATTCCACCTGGCTCAGATGTTGTTGATGTTGGTACAGGTGGTGGGTTTCCCGGGATTCCTCTTGCTGTTTTTTTCCCGGATGTAAATTTTCATCTTGTGGACTCCATACGAAAGAAGATTCTGGTTGCAGAGTCTGTTGCTGAAGCATTGCATTTGGAGAACGTTAGTTCGCAAGTTTCGCGTTCAGAAAAATTAAATCCTGAATTCGATTATGTGGTTAGTCGTGCAGTAACTTCTTTTCCTGCTTTTTTCAATTTGGTAAAAAACTGTTTCAAAAAGACAGGTAAGAATATTCAAAGTGAAACAAAAGGTATTATTTATTTAAAAGGAGGTGATTTTACAGATGAAATTGCCGGCTATGATAAAATGAATGTCTTTCCAATAAAAGATGTGTTTGAAGAAGAGTTTTTTGAAACAAAATCTTTATTATTTCTTCCCTTTGTATAGGGGTTAAAGCCAGTTTTTTAAAAGATTAAGTAAAGCTTCAGGCTGTTCTGCGTGGAGCCAGTGACCCGCATTCTCAATGGTTCTAATTTGTGCATCAGGAAAGTATAATCTTATTTTATCCAATGAATCTTTCCGGATGTATGTTGACAAACCGCCTCTTATAAATAATGTCTCGGGTAGTTCCTTTGGTTTTTGGTTTAATTGTAATCCTGCTGTGATGTTTTCCAGATTCTGCCTGATTGCAGTAATATTTAGTTTCCAGGAAAAGGGTTGGGATTTGAAGTTTAAATTTTTTAAAAGAAATTGGCGCAATCTTATTTCAGGGATTTTGTTTTCCAATTGATTGTCCACATCCTTGATGCTTTTTGCCTGTTGAAAATTTACGGAGAGTAATGCATTTGTTATGCCTTGATGAATAAGTAGGTTTGGCATGAATTTTAAGTCGTTATTGTAATCGACAGGAGAGATGTCAACAACAACTAGCTTGGAAATTAAACCAGTATAATTGTAACAAAAATTCATGGCTACTTTTCCTCCCATCGAGTGGCCTATCATTATTGGAGTTTCTATAGATAGATTGTCAATTAGTTCCCAAATGTCCTCCGACATGGAGTCATAATCATGTGTGTCACTGTGAGGTGATTTACCATGATTCCTTAAATCAGGAACATAGACATGGTATTTTCCAGAGAGCTTTTTTGCCAGGCTATGCCAATTATCTGATGACCCATACAGGCCATGGAGAATTATTAGTGGATGACCTGAACCATATTCCCTGAAAAATAATTCCATGTTAATTTGCTAATTTATGAAGATACATTTGAATGGTATTTTCCAATCCAAAATACAAAGCATCCGAAATTAGTGCATGACCAATTGAAACTTCATCAATCCAGGGAATGTTCTTTATAAGAAAATTTAAATTATCAAGGTTTAAATCATGACCTGCATTGATTCCCAAATCTAAAGATTTTGCAATTTTGGCAGCGTCAACAAATGGGGCAACGGCTTTTTCTTTATTCGTAAAATAATTTGCCGCATAAGGTTCTGTGTACATTTCAATTCGATCTGTACCTGTATCAACTGCATTTTCAATATTTATCGCTTGTGTATCCACAAAAATAGAAACCCGGATGCCTTCTTTTTTAAATTCAGCAATTACTTCTTTTAGTAATGTTTTATGTTGTACGGTATCCCAGCCCGCATTTGATGTTAAAACATGCGGTGGATCAGGTACCAGTGTTACTTGGTCTGGCTTGTTTTTTAATACTAGATCTATAAACGATTTAGAAGGATACCCTTCAATATTGAACTCTGTCTTTACTACTTTTTTTAATTCTACAACATCATCATACCGAATGTGTCTTTCATCGGGCCTTGGGTGTACCGTTATTCCTTGAGCTCCAAAAGATTCACATTTTACCGCTGCTTGTATTACGTCCGGAGTATTTCCGCCACGTGCATTTCGTATTGTGGCAATTTTGTTAATATTTACACTTAATCTGGTCATTTCTTTTTTTTACAAAAATAGTGAGAGCTTTAAAAAGTTACTACATTTTGTGTGTATTTGTTAATCTTTTTATAGGTTTGTATGAATAAGTAACATGTTAGTCAAGTACTTAATATCGGATGTTGTTCCTGCATTGCGAACTTCGGATACGGGAATTAAAGCTTTAAACTGGATGGAAGTTTTTAGGGTTTCTCATTTGCCTATTGTCAACAATGAACAATTCTTGGGAATGATTAGTGATACAGATATTTACGATCTCAATATGGCTGAAGAGCCCATTGGCAATCACAAACTTTCTTTGATTAGACCATTCGTAAAACAAGATCAGCATATTTATGAGGTGATTGAAATGGTGTCAAGTATGAAGTTGTCTTTGATTCCTGTGTTGAATGAAGATTCTAAAAAATACTTGGGCTTGATAACACTCCACGATTTGGTGAGTTATTTCAGTTCCTTATCTGCCGTAAGTCAGCCAGGTGCAATTATTGTTCTGGAATTGAATCAAAATGACTATAGTCTTTCTGAGATAGCGCAAATTATTGAAAGTAATGATACAAAGATTTTAAGTTTGTATCTAAAGCCTCAGGAAAATTCAACCAAGTTAGATGTTACGATTAAAATCAACCGAACCGAGTTTGCATCTGTTTTGCAGACTTTCAATCGCTATAATTATACCATCAAAGCATCATATATGAAAGATGAGATAATGGATAATTATTACTCTGATCGTTTCGATTCCTTTATGACTTACCTGAATGTATAAACGGTATACTGTTTTTTTATTTTTATTTGTTTTGTTGTTTTTGCCGTTTCTGTTGGTAGGACAGGATTATTATATGGTGGATAATATCATTATCGAAGGAAATCAAAAAACCAAAGATGATATTATATTAAGGGAGCTGCGCTTCGGGATAGGCGATACAATCTCCAGTCAGGATTGGCGTGAGTTAAAGGAAAAAAGTATATATAACCTGGAGAAAACGTCTTTATTCAATTTTATTGAAATTCAGATGTCAACAAATGGTGAGTTGTGCACTATAAAGTTACTTTTAGAGGAGCGATGGTATCTTTGGCCATATCCAATTTTTGAGCATGCTGATAGAAATTTGAGTAGTTTCTTGTATTCAGCAGATTGGTCAAGGATCAATTACGGGCTATTTTTAGTGAAATATAACTTTAGAGGACGTAATGATGTTGTTAAATTAAAATTTCGGTCAGGTTTTCGTCAGCAATATGGAATGGTTTATGAAAATACAAATCTGGATAAAGAGAAAAAACTAAGTTTATATTCCGAATTATATTATTTCAGACAAAGGAAGCTTATTGTTAACCAAGAAGATTTTAAACCTGTTTATTTAGATGGTGAAAAGAATATAATGCTGGATGAATTAAGAGGGGAGTTTGGAGTTAGGTACAGACCTAGTTACGATGTTTTTCATACAATCAAAATGAAATATGATCAATTGGTTATTGCAGATACGGTTAATCATTATAACAAAAAATATGCTTCTGGCGATCAAGGTGATAAAAGCATCTCTTTTTCATATAGATTCTTATATAATTCGCGGAATTCAAATATCTTTCCCCTGAAAGGAGTTTTTACTGCTTTAACTTTTAAACAGTATTTTTATGGAGAGAACTTTAATTCATATATAACTGAATTGGCATCAGATCTCAGAGCTTATTACTCTTTAGGATCTGGTGTTTATGTTGCCGGACAGTTAGCAGCACGTTATCGACAAGGAAAGGAGATACCCTTCCATATGAATCAGGCGTTGGGCTATGAAGTTTTTACAAGAGGGTATGAGAATTATATTTTTAATGCAAAAGATTATGTGCTGGCCAGAACATCTTTGAAATATGAGCTTATTGGTAAGCATGTTCGCACTATTCCTTTGTTGCCCAGAAAATTTAGCAAAATTCATTATGCATTATATTTGGAGTATTTTGCAGAAGCTTTTCATCTTTCAGAATCGTATGAGGAGTACGAAAAACAGAACCAACTTGGAGATATATTAGGTTCAACGGGCTTAGGATTAAGTTTGGTTACCTATTATGATTGGGTTGTTAGGGGCGAATTTTCTGCTAATTCCTTGCTCGATTATGGAGTCTTTATTAGCTTGCATGCTCCATTTTAGTAATTATCTGTAAATATTGAGGCCAATGAAAATAGCCATTTACGGTAAAAATTTCGATCCTTCTTTTAATAGTTATGCTGAATTGTTTTTTAACTGTTTAAAAAGAAATGGTATCGATTATATCGTATATGAAGAATTTGCACAGTTCATATACAGAAGTACCAATTTGAAGTTAAGAAACAAGGGGCAGTTTAAAAGCAGGAATGATTTAAATTCAGATATTGATTTGGTTATTAGTATTGGGGGTGATGGAACATTTTTAGAATCAGCCGCTATGGTTGTTGAAAGTGGAATACCCGTTCTGGGTATTAACAGTGGTCGATTGGGTTTTCTTGCTGCAGTTGCCAGAGAGAAAACAGAAGAGGCTGTAAAGGCTCTTGTAAATTCTGATTTTGATATTGAAAAAAGATCTGCACTTGAAATGTTTGTAGATGGAAAAAAACCAGATTTTTCTTCTTTTGCGCTTAATGAAATTACTGTATTTAAAAAGGATTATTCATCTATGATCACGGTGAATACCTTTTTGAATGAAGAGTTTTTAAATTCATACTGGTCTGATGGCTTATTAGTTTCAACACCAACAGGTTCAACTGCATACTCTTTAAGCGTTGGTGGCCCGATAATTCTTCCGGGAACAGAAAATTTAATTATCAGTCCCATTGCACCACATAGTTTAACCGTTAGGCCAATAGTTGTTCCAGATCACTTTACTGTGAAGCTTGATGTGGAAACCCGGAGCAACGAATTTATGGTATCACTCGATCATAAATCTTATGTTATGTCTGCAGGTCAGGAAATTAGAATTAATAAGGCAGAGCAATATGTAAAGGTTGTGAGACTGCCTGATTTTGACTTTTTTAGTACTTTACGAAACAAACTAATGTGGGGTATTGACCAAAGAAATAAGTAAACTGATCAATCTTTAGTGCTATACAATAAAAAGTATTTTGTTGCTTATGTTTTATTTGGTATTTTTGTAAATCTGGCTATTTCTATTTGAAATGAAGAAAGTAATAGTTTTTTTAATCGTTACCGTAATTCTGGTCGATGTGGCTTATGCACAGCGAAGAAGGAGGAGTACCCGTTGGAAGAGAACTCGGTACGAAATCGTGTACGGTGTTGGTGGAACTAATTTTTTAGGGGAATTGGGTGGTGCAGATCAAATCGGAACAGATTATGTAAAGGATTTGGAGATTATGATGACCAGACCTGTTGGGCAGTTGGGTATACGTTATAAAATTCTGGAAAATCTTGCCCTAAAAGGAGCCTTTTCTGTTGGTATGCTAAAAGGTGATGATAAAACAACAACAGAGATTCATAGGAATAATCGAAATCTTCACTTTCGAAGCATGATTTATGAACTGGATGCACAGTTGGAATATTCAATTATCCGTGAAAAAGAAGGGCATAGGTATAGATTACGTAAAGTACGTGGTTTGAAGGGATATTTAACAAATACCTATTTCTTTGTAGGGCTTGGAGGTTTTTATTTTAACCCAAAAGCACAGGCCAGCGATGGTAAATGGTATGCATTGCAACCTTTGGGTACTGAAGGACAAGGGATTGTGGAAACCCGTCAGCCTTATTCCCGGTTTCAGATGGCAATACCTTATGGTATAGGGTTTAAGTATGGCTTAAATAGAAAATGGACCATTGGTCTGGAATATGGAATGCGAAAAACATTTACAGATTATATGGATGACGTTAGTTCGACATATTATGATAATGATTTATTTGAAGACCCAATAGCTGCGGAGTTGGCAGATCCATCTCTTAGTCGACAGGAAGGAAATTATCGATGGACAGGTCCAAATCAGCAAAGAGGAGATTCGAAAGATAAAGATGCATATATGTTCCTGTTCATAAGTGCAACATACAAATTGAAAACAGGTAGGAATGGTATGCCAAAGTTTTAATTGGTATTTACTTAAAAATTAGTACTTTTGGCAGTTAAACAGATTTGAAATGAAAAAAGTTTTTATATTAATAACAGTTTTGATATTTCTTGGAAATTTTGCCGATGCCCAACGGTGGAAAAGAACCAGATATGAAGTGTTATTTGGCGTTGCTTTAACAAATTTGCAGGGTGATTTAGGTGGAGCAAATTCAGATGAAATATACATGATCGATTATGATTTATTTGCGACCAGAGCTGCATTGGATTTAGGGTTGAGATATAAGGCTACTGAGTCAGTTGCTTTAAAACTTAATATTATTCCAGGTTTGTTTAATGGATCAGATAAATACACTACAGCTTCGGGTAGAGCTGGAAGACAGAACACAACAAGTACATTTTTATTAGAAACTTCGGTTCAAGGTGAAATATCTCTTATAAAAGAACGTTTAAGTACAAGATACACGTTTCGAAACATGCGAGATTTTAGACTTAAATACGTAAACACATACCTAATCTTTGGTGTTGGAGGTTATTATTACAATGCAAAAAGAACTTCAGAAGTGTATGGAAATGCCAGTTATAGCGGATATAAATTGTCTATCCCTTTGGGTATTGGGTTTAAGTATGGTATCAATCGCAGATTTTCTTTAAATCTAGAATATGGAGCTCGTAAAACATTTGATGATTACATTGATGCATACGCAAGCTCTGTCGCTGGTAATAAAAATAAGGACCTCTACATGTTTCTGCGTATAAATATTTCTTATAAGCTAAGAACATCACGGAGTGGATTGCCTAGATTCTAAAAGTATCATATTGAAAATATTGAGTAAAAGAAGCATCATCATTTTGATGATGCTCTTTGTTGTTTTTATGAATCCTGTTGTAGCTCAAAAACGTAACAGGATAGATGTTGGCCCATTTTTGGGTGTGAATTATTATATGGGGGAGTTGAATCTTTCCAAGCAGTTTTTATCTCCTGGCCCAGTTGCAGGATTGGCTTTTCGATTTCCTTTAAATAAAAGATATGCAATCAGAGGAAACCTGGTAAATGCAACAATATCTGCTGATGACTATAATTCTGATTACTCTTTTCAACGGGCAAGAAACCATCAGTTAAAAACAAATCTTACGGAATTATCTTTTTTAGCAGAGTTCAATTATTTGAATTATATTGAAGGTAGTGATCGTGAATATTTTTCACCCTTTGTGTCAGCTGGATTAGCCGGATATTATTCAACAGGTAATAATTCACCTTTGGGAATAGCTATTCCTTTCGGATTGGGAATTAAGTATAATCTTACAGAGAAGCTTAATTTTTCATTGGAATGGATTTTTAGAAAAACTTTTAGTGATAACTTGGATATGTTGGCTGGTAAGAGTTTAAGTGATTTAGAAATTAAGCAAACTGCATTTGGAAATAATAAAGATTGGTATTGTTTTGCGGCTGCGGTAATTACTTATAAATTCAAGCTGCGAAAAAATGTGTGCTACGGTTTATAAAAACAGATGAGCTATAAAGAAAAACTAGTAAAAGATAGAATGCCGCATCATGTTGCTGTAATAATGGACGGGAACGGAAGATGGGCAAAAAAGAAAGGTAATGCTAGGATTTTTGGACACAAAAATGGCGTTAATGCGGTCAGGGAAACTGTGGAGGCTTGTGGAGAGTTGCAGATTGATTACCTTACTTTGTATGCATTTTCAACGGAGAACTGGAATAGACCCAAACTAGAGGTTGATGCTTTGATGAAATTGCTTATTTCTTCTATTAATAATGAGTTGGGAAACTTGGATAAGAATAATGTTAAATTAATGGCAATTGGTAATATTGCCGGACTTCCTTCAAATGTACATAAAGAATTAAATCAGGCAATCAGTGCAACTTCTAAAAATACAGGACTTTCTCTCGTGTTGGCTTTAAGTTATAGCTCAAGGTGGGAGATACAGGAGGCAATAAGACAGATTGTTGTGGATGCAAAACAGGGGAAGTTGTCTGAAAATGATTTATCCAGTGATCTTATCAGTAGCTATTTGACAACCAGTGGGATTCCCGATCCTGATTTGTTAATAAGAACAAGTGGGGAGCTGCGAATCAGTAATTTTTTACTATATCAGATTGCATATTCAGAATTGTATTTTACCGACACCTTATGGCCTGATTTTTGTAAAGAGGACCTCTTCGAAGCCATTTACAATTATCAGCAAAGAGAAAGACGTTTTGGTAAAACAGGAGAACAGATTAATAGGCACTAAATAATGGAGAATGGGATGACAAGGTATTTGACTTTTATTTTATTGAATTTTTGTTGTATTTTTTATTTAAGTGCCCAGCAGTCTGATAAATCAGTGGTTGATTATTCTTATCCCAAAGAATATGAGATTGGAGGAATACAAGTAATAGGCGTAAAATACTTAGACCATAATGTTTTGATCCAGCTTTCTGGATTAACTGTTGGGGATGTTATAATGATTCCCGGAGAAGAAGTTGCAGATGCAGTGAGAAAGTTATGGAAGCAAGGTTTGTTTTCTGATGTTGAAATCCGAATGGAGAAAACAATGGGCAACAAAGTTTTCTTAGAGATTTATCTACAGGAAAGACCCCGATTATCTGCCTTTACGTTTAATGGGCTTAAAAAGGCTGAGATAGATGAAATTAGAGAGAAGATAAAGCTTGTGAGGGGAACTCAGGTTACCGATAATGTAATCATGACTGTAAAGAATAAAATTGAAAATTATTTT
>PKSZ01000580.1 GCA_002869425.1 Marinilabiliales bacterium | reverse complement strand
TGTATGAAAAATATTTTACAACTTTGCAACAAACAAATGTAATCATTCTGATTTTTTAAAAAAATAAAACATTCCACATAATGTCTGTTCATCAACAAGTCAAAAAAGTCACTACCCACGTTCTTAAAGAAATGAAATTAATGGGTGAAAAAATATCAATGATCACATCTTATGACTACTCCATGGCCAAAATAGTTGACCGGGCGGGAATTGATGTAATCCTTGTAGGCGACTCCGCATCAAATGTAATGGCGGGTCATAAGTCAACATTACCCATCACTCTGGACAATATGATATATCATGGTGCTGCGGTAAGACGAGGAGTAAAAAGAGCACTTGTGGTTGTTGATTTGCCCTTTGGAACATACCAGGGTAATTCCAAAGAAGCACTCTACTCTGCCATCAGAATTATGAAAGAGTCTGGTGTGGAAGCAGTAAAAATGGAGGGTGGTGAAGAAATAATTGAATCTGTTAACCGAATTGTTTCGGCAGGTATCCCGGTAATGGGTCATCTGGGATTAATGCCTCAATCCATTCATAAATATGGAACATACGTAGTAAGGGCTACTGAAGATGATGAAGCCAACAAATTAATTGATGATGCGCACAAACTAGAGGAGGCTGGTTGTTTTGCTATCGTACTTGAAAAAATCCCTGCAAAACTAGCAAAAGAAGTGGCTCAATCGGTTCGCGTTCCTATTATTGGGATAGGAGCCGGCAGCCAAGTTGATGGACAAGTTCTTGTTATTCATGATATGTTGGGAATAACACAAGAATTTTCACCCCGTTTCTTAAGAAGATACCATAACTTATATCAGGAAATATTCGGTGCAGTAACAAACTACATACAGGATGTTAAAGCTGTCGACTTCCCAAACGAGAAAGAACAATACTAATGCATAAAAAACAAGCACCGCAAATTATTTTCGAAGACAATCATTTGATTGTTGTAAACAAAAGAATAGCAGAACTAGTACAAAGCGATAGAACCGGAGATGCTTCTCTGATTGATTCGTTAAAAAAGTATTTAAAAGTTAAATACAAAAAAAATGGGAATGTATATCTTGGTGCTCCTCACAGAATTGACAGACCAACAAGTGGCATTGTAGTTTTCACAAAAACAAGCAAATCACTATCTCGAATTTCTGAGCAATTCAGGAAACAGGAAGTAAAGAAAATCTATTGGGCTATTGTAAAAAACAAACCTGAAAAAGAAGCAGATACACTGACAAATTATCTGGTAAGAAATAAAAAACAAAACAAATCATATTGCCATAATAAACAGGTAGATGATTCAAAAAAAGCGATCCTTCATTACCAAACTATTGCAAGTTCAGATAATTACTTCTTACTGGAAGTAATCTTAGAAACAGGAAGACATCATCAAATACGATCTCAGCTTGCGAATATTGGTTGCCCAATAAAGGGTGATTTAAAATATGGATTTAGCAGATCCAACAAGGATGGAGGAATAAACCTACATGCCAGAAAAATTACATTTATGCATCCGGTTAAAAAAGAAGAAATGAGCCTGACTGCAAAATTACCTAACGAGCCTATCTGGAATATTTTCGAAAATATAGTATCAGGGATTTGAACCTGTAATAAAATCATTATCAAAATTCAAAGGCAATAAACTTTTCACATTCTCCAGAACTGCAATCTTTTTTGATCCAGCCAGAATAACACGAATGGGTGAATTGAACCGATTTTCTGTTTCCATCAGAACCTGTCGGCACGAACCGCATGGTGGTACTGGCTCTTTAATAAAACCACCTTTTGAATGTGCTGTTATAGCCATTGCCACAATGGGTGTTTCCGGGTATCGTGAATTGGCGTAAAACATTGCAACCCGCTCCGCACATAATCCTGATGGGTAAGCAGCATTCTCCTGATTATTTCCCTCTATAATTTTACCATTTTCAAGCAGTAATGCAGCTCCCACACTAAACTTTGAGTATGGAGCATATGCTCTTTTTGCTGCCTCCCTTGCTCGCTCAATAAGCTTGATGTCATCGGCATCCAATTCTTTTTGATTGTCATATTCC
>PKSZ01000313.1 GCA_002869425.1 Marinilabiliales bacterium | reverse complement strand
GGATTGATTTTATAGTTGATATAAGAAAAAGTAAAATTTCCCTGTTTACCAATCTCGTCCAGAATGGCACCAAGGCTTCCGTTCATTATTTTTACTTTTACTTTCTTGTTTAATAGCGAAATTTGACCATTTGTCTTAAAAGAAGCAGAAAGTACTGTGAACAGAATTAAAAAAACATAGATTGGGTGCTTACTTAGCATGGTTCACCTGTAATAATCACAGTGTTTCCCTGATAATTATATTCAATATTCAATATTAGTTTAAATTCGTTCAATACTTCTTCAAAGCTTTGATCTTTGTATGTAGAGTTTATGGTACAGTTTCCTACTCCCTGATCATTTAGTATAATTTCTTTACCATAAAATTCAGAGATAGCTTTAATGACATCTCTAAAAGGTGTTCTCTCAAAAATAAGGGTATTTGTTTTCCAGGCCAGGAAATTTTTGTTGGTATTGGGTTCGCTTTTTATTTTGTTGGATTGTTCCTGAAATACACCTTTATATCCGGCTTTAAGAAGTTTTGTTTTTTGATTTTCTTTTTCTTTTTGAGCCAGTATCACTTTGCCAGTAACAACTGTAACTTCTGTTTCTTCCGGAGTTTGTTTAACATTGAATGAAGTTCCCAAAACCTTGATTTCGGCATTCCCACTATTGATAATAAAAGGAGAATCAGGATTTTTTGTAACATCAAAAAAAGCTTCACCTATGAGCGTTACTTCTCTTTTTGGGAACTTCTGATTAAAAGTAAGTTTGCTGTTTTTATTGAGCCAAACTGTAGTGTTGTCAGGTAGCGTGACTTTTGATTTTGTAACGGTAGTGGTTGCAATTTCCTTATATACGGGTTCGTTATTGATAATTTTACTTAAAATAAAAGAAAGGCCTGCAAGTATAACGATTGTAGCTGCTATTAACCACCATTTTTTATGGTTGAAATCCTTGTTTGGTTGCGAAAATTCTTTTTCCAGTTTTTTTACAATTTTCTCTCCTTTTTGATAGAATGGAATGGAATTATGTTCTTCGTTAAAAACAGAACGTTCAAGAAGAGGCGCATTTTCTTTGAACAATTTTTCATCCGAAAGAGAAGACTTTCGCAGAAGGTCATCTAGTTCATTCATGTTTTTATTTTCTTCGTTTTGCATTGATCTTTCTGGTTTGCTTTAATTTTATTATTGAGCAGGTCTATAAGCTTTTTTCTTAACCTCTGATGATATACTTTGAGCTGGTTTTCGGGTTTGTCTATGTACTCGCTTATTTGTTTGTATGGAGTAACATGACTTCTTTGTATCAACAAGATTCTTTCCCAGGGCTCCATCTCATCCAATACCTCTCTTAAAAGAATTGTCATTGTGCTTTCAGAATCATCCTCATCATCAGTATTTTGTTGTTCAGTGATTTGTTTTTGAACGAGGCGCTCTGTTCTTAGGTTTGGATTTTCTCCTGATTCATCAAAAAGTAGCTCATTAAAAGGTATTGTTTGGAACCTTTCACGTATTCTTTTTTTCTTGTTGTAATAGTTGTTAACCCCGTTACAAAACAGTACAAAAATAAAGCTCCTGAATTTTGCTTCATTTTCAAAACTATATTTGCTTATTGAGTTCATAATTTTGTACAGAGTCTGGTAAACAATATCCCAGGCTTCATCATCTGACAGATTCCATGATTTCATGGCATAATTAAAGAATTTCTTGCCATACCTTTCATAAAGAACCCTCACACCGTCATTGGGCTTGTCCTGTATGATTCTATAAGTTTCTATGTTTTTATAACTTGGTTTCACTCTCGTTAACAAAATATGGTAACAAAAAGATACTTCTTTTAGATATGAAAAGAAAATGAACGAAAAATTATCTGTTAGAACACTTTCAATTTGTTAATTCTATTGTGAAGATTTATTATGTAGCAATTGATTTCTTAATTCATATTGTATTTTGGTGCAATCCGGATTTGGATATATTTCATGTATTTCTTTCATGTTAACATAAATTGGTTTGGCTGTCTGCTGATTTTCTTTTCCATCGCGTAAGATATCAATAATTACTTCTTTATCTGATTTTGGGTTGAGTATGAGTTCAAACAGTTCTTTGTAATTGCTTTCTTTTAATTCTTGCTGGTCGATAGAGAGAATTATATCTCCATTCATAAGACCAAAAGCATTTTCATCTTTTTTCGAATCTTTAGCAATAAATAATTCTTTTTCTGTGTCATAAGAAAAATACATATCCCCAAACCAAAGAACTTTTTTAATTTCTTCAGGTTTATATATCCATCCAATTTTGTTAAATATGGTATCGTATTGAACTGCCTGATCACCAATAATATGGTTATCAATGAATTTTTTTACCTGCTTATTTGTTTTTTCCTCAATCTTTGTAAACAGATTATCATCATCAAAAGGATGATTCTTGTATTCTTCATATAGTTCCATCAGCAAATCTGATAAGCTGTACTTTCCCTGGCTTCCTTCTTGAATCAGGATGTCCATGCAAAAGGCATATAATGCACCCTTTGTATATACCGTTCTGTATTTTCCCGAAAAGTCTTTTGTAAGAACTTTGGTACTCATCTCAGTCATTGAAAAGGCTGAATGCTTGGATGTATTTACAATTCGCAAACGGGTATCCATGATGAAGTCATCAGTTGTTTTTAGATTATTGTGAAGCATTAGCAAGCCGGAAAGATATTCAATCACCCCCTCGTAGAGCCATAAATGCTTCGACATTTTAGGATAATTGTAGTTGAAATTATGAATTTCTTTACTGTGAAGAGAAATGGGTGTAATTATATGCAGAAATTCATGGAGGATTACTCTTTGCAAGTTGTCTCTAAGCTGGAGTGTATCAATTTCTTCAGGAAAAAAGTAGAAGGATGAGTTTTTATGTTCTAATGCACCCATCCTGCCATTGCTGATGTTTGAGTCTTGCTTTCCCGTCATAAAAAGAAGAAAGCTATATTCCTGCATGGGGAAAGAGTCTGTAAACAATTCAAAGGAAGCTTTTAATAAGGGTTTTGTTATATCTGCTACTTGCGAAGCATTGTTTATTCTGTTTCTCGAATAAACTGAAAAGAAAAACCGTGTGTTTCTTAATTGAAATGAAATTGTATCTGGAATGCAGTAAAGCACAGGATTGTCAATTAATTCTGCATATGATTTTGTATTGATCTGATCTTGATTTTTTGCTCGTGTAATTGGTGCGGAAGTACTACCATATATTGGCGTTTTTTTATGTATGGTAATTTCATACGGGCTTTTACGGAAAGTATCAAAGTAACCGATAACAGCATGAAAATTGATGAGGAAAACAGAATCATCTTCAAAATTGGTTCCACTGGTTTCCAGGATATAATCAGATTTGTCATGATTATCCCAGGTATCAGAAATCGTGTAAGTTATTTTGTGAAGTTTATCTGCATTTTGTATCAGGAATCCTGATTTTTCATCCAACCTGCTCGTTGATAACTCATTTAGCTGATTGTCAAAGGCCTTGAAATTATCAATATAATGAATGAACTTTTTTGATGCATATGAACCGGGAATTACCATTGGAATATAGTAAATTGTGGAAACGCTATCTAAATGTGGAACCACAACAGACACTTCCAGTTTGTCTTTTGGAGAGCTTGATAAGGTAAGGTCTGCTTCAATTTTCTGACCAATGGCTGATATTGAAATCAGTAGAAATATTATTAATATTTTTCCTTTCATTAGAGCAATCTAAAGTACAATAAAACCCTTATATGTGTATGTGTTAAGTGCAGATTGTTTGCATGCATATCATTTACTTTATTTTTCAGTATATTTGTGATTAAGTTTAAATTAAATTAAATAAAAATAACAAATGCAGGCAGATAAAAATGCAATAATAGAGCACTTAAAGAGAGTTGTGCATCCCGACAAAAAGCAAGACATAATAAGTCTTGGAATGGTAGATGTTGATTTCTTGGAAGGAAAAGTAGTTCTGACTTTGCGTTTTGATAAACGCAGTGATCCTTTTACAAAAGCTATTGGTAAAGCTTGTGAAAGGGTTTTGAAGGAAGATTTGGGAATCCGAGAAGAAATTGAAATAAAAATTATTATGCCGGAAGCGCCTCCTCCAAAAGACGTTAGTTTATCTGGTGTTAAAAATATTTTACTTGTAGCCAGTGGTAAAGGTGGAGTAGGTAAATCAACAGTTGCATCAAATCTTGCAGTTTCATTGGCTGGTTCAGGAAAGAAAGTAGGTTTGCTGGATGCGGATATTTTTGGCCCTTCAGTTCCGAAAATGTTTGCTACCGAAAAGTATGCTCCAGAGGTTGTTGAAAAGGATGGAAAGCATATGATTGTGCCGGTTGAGAAGTATGGTGTTAAGCTTTTGAGTATTGGATATTTTGTAAAAGCTGAAGATGCAACCATATGGAGAGGACCAATGGCTTCGGGAGCGTTAAAGCAGTTATTGTTCGATGCAATTTGGGGAGAGTTGGATTATTTGATAATAGATTTACCACCAGGAACCAGCGATATTCATCTGACTGTAGCACAGGAAACAAAAGTGGATGGTGCCGTAATTGTCAGCACACCACAGGCAGTTGCTTTGGCCGATGTAGTTAAAGGAATCAATATGTTTAAGAACGAGAACATCAGCATACCCGTATTGGGAGTTATTGAAAATATGTCCTGGTTCACTCCTGAAGAACTTCCAGATAATAAATATTACCTTTTTGGTAAAGGTGGTTGTAAAAATTATGCGGAAGCAAATGATATTGAATTGCTGGGACAGGTTCCTATTATCCAGTCTGTAAGAGAGGATGGCGATCAGGGTAGTCCTAGTGTGCTTGGAAATAAAATCATATCCGATATATTTAAAAGCATGGCTGCTAAGATTGAACATCAGTTACATTTAAGTAAGCTAAAATCAATTTAATATCTATTTTTGTATAAAATTTGAAAAGATGACAAACGAAGAAGTAAAACAAAAGGTAGTAGATGCATTAAATCAAGTGAAACCGTATCTTCAAGCTGATGGTGGAGATATCGAGCTGGTTGAAATTACAGATGATCTTGTTGTGAAAGTTGAATTGCAGGGTGCTTGTGGTTCTTGCCCGTTTTCAATCCAGACATTAAAAAATGGAGTTGAACAGGCAGTTAAAAGAGAAGTTCCGCAGATTAAAGAGGTAGTTGCAGTAAATTTGTAGCTCAATCTAATGCTTCAATTTGTGTGAGAATTTGATTTTTAAATTCTTACATTAAATTTATGATATCATAAAATAATTTTGCATTTTCAGAGTTTACTAAACTGAATATGTTGCAATATAGGGCCCATATACATATTAAACTTATAGTTTTTTTCGCACTGGTGGTAATGCTGGGTTGTACAACACAAAAAAATACTGTTGTAACAAGAACCTATCATAATATTACTTCGCATTACAATGCTTACTTCAATGGTTATGAAAGTTTAAAAGCAGGTGTAAAGAAAATAGAGAAAAATGTACCGGACAATTATTCTCTAATGCTTCCGGTTTTTAAGCATAGTTCTACAGAAGCTGCCAGTAGTGTTGTGGGGGAGATGGATAAGGCAATTAAAAAGGCCTCCAAGGTCATAACCATGCATTCAATTACCGTTAAGCCAAAGCGAAGGAGGGGTGAGAAAACAGAAGCTCAGGAGGCTTTTTACAATAGAAAAGAATACTGTAACTGGGTAGATGACAGCCACCTAATGATGGGTAATGCGCATTTTTATAAGCATGATTATTTTCTGGCAGCACAGAGTTATGTTTACATAATTCAGCAGTATTCAGATATGAGTACCAAATATGATGGTCTTGTCTGGCTTGCCAGAACATATATTGAGCAAAAGAATTTTAGGAGAGCGAAAGAGTTATTGGATCAGATAGAAGCCGAAAAGGAGTTCCCTAAAAGGTTAACCAATGCATTTGCAACAACTTATGCTGATTTTTACATGAAGCAGAAAAAGTATTCAGATGCCATACCAATGCTTGAACTTGCCATAAAAACTTCAAGGAAGAAAGTAGAAAGAGCCAGATATAAGTATATTTTGGCTCAAATTAATCAACAATTGGGTAACTCCGTTGAAGCTTCAAGATTATACGCGGATGTTGTTCGTTTGAATCCAAATTATGAGATGGCATTCAGCGCTAAGATTAACAGGGCTACTTCTTACGATGCAGGGGCTGGAGATAGTCGTGAAATCAGGAAGCAATTGAATAAAATGCTGAAAGATGATAAAAACATCGAATATCAAGATCAGATCTATTATGCTTTAGCTAAAATCAATGAAAAAGAGAACAATGAAAAAGAAGCCATTGAATACTATAAACTTTCTGCAGAGAAAAGTATGGCCAATGCAGATCAGCAGGCACTAACATATATGGCGTTGGGTGATATCTATTTTTCCCGTCCCGATTATATTCTTTCGCAGGCATATTACGATAGCTGCTTATCTGTTCTTAATGCTGAGCATCCACGTTATGAAAATCTAAAACTTTTATCTGGTAACCTTACCGAGTTGGTTGGATATATAACAACCGTTGAGCGAGAAGATAGCCTTCAGAAAGTCGCAGCAATGGATGATAGAGCTCGAAATACAATGATTGATAAAATTATTGAAGAGCTTAAGGAAGAAGAGCGAAGAGTTAAAGAGATGGAACAGCAACGAAGAATGAATGCTGCTATGTTTGAACAGGATTCAAGAATGAACAGGGGAAGCTCAACAGGAGGAGGAGGGAAATGGTATTTTTATAATCCACAGGCTGTTGCACTTGGAAAGACACAGTTTGCCAATAAGTGGGGTACGCGAAAGTTGGCTGATAATTGGAGACGTAAGAATAAATCAGTAGTAGACTTTGGCCTGGGTGATGAAGAAATGGCCAATGCAGATTCCACTGCAGAAGACAGGGTGGAAGATAACAAAACAAGGGAGTATTACTTGCAGGATTTACCATTGACAGATTCTGCTGTTGCTGTATCCAATGAAAGCATAAAGAAAGCTTTGTATAAGTTAGGATTAGCCTACAAAGAAAAACTTAAAGATTACCCTAAAGCTATAGAGGCTTATAAAACTTTGAATAAGCGGTTTCCGGGAAGTGAGTATGAGCTTTATGCTTACTATGATATTTACAGCTTGTATGTTTTATTGGATGATCAGTCAAATGCAGATAAGTATAAGGCATTGATTATAAGCAAGTATCCCGACAGTAAATATGCTTTGATATTGAAAAACCCTGATTATTTAAAGAATCTTGCTGAAAATCAAAACAAAGCGCAAAAGTTTTACGAAGAGACATATGCACAGTATAAAAACAACAATTATGCCGAGGTAATATCGAAGGTAAACCAAGCAGATACAGCTTTTGCCGGTAGTGAGCTTATGCCAAAGTTCCTGTTCTTGAGAGCATTGTCAACAGGTGAGATGGGCGATACTTCAAAGGTAAAGGCGCAGTTAAAATATTTATTAAAAGAATACCCGGGTAGTGAAGTTAAAGAGCCGGCCAGCGACATTTTGGCTGTTTTAACCAAAGGAGAGGTTTCGGAAGCTACAGGAACAGAAATCGTAAATGAGGATGAAATTGTTGAGGAAGCAGAGGAGATATATTCTTACAATGAAAAGCAAAGCCATTTTTATATTGTTATCGCTGATGGTAAGCAAGTCGATATAAATCGCTTGAAATTTAACATTGCAAATTTCAATATTGATAATTATAGCATGATTGACTTTAATGTTAGTGCTATCGTTTTGGATAAGGACGTTCAGATGATTACTGTTAAGAGCTTTGATAATGCAACGCAAGCGGTGAACTATTTCAATGCAATCAAGGACAATAGTCAGGTCTATGCAAACATAAATTCAGACAACTACGACCATTTTGTGATATCGTCTGATAATTATGCTGCCTTCTATAAAGACAAGGATATAAATAAATACCTGAAATATTTTATAAAGCATTATCTGGAATCTTCAGGTAAATAGTTAATCAAACAATATGGACAATATTAGGATTCTCTGGACAGATGATGAAATTGATCTTCTGAAGCCACACATATTATTTCTTGAGAACAAGGGATATACTGTTGATACTGCCAGCAATGGTGATGATGCCATTGAGTTGGTGAAAAGCAATTCATTTGATCTTATCTTTTTGGATGAAAATATGCCCGGTAAAAGTGGTCTGGAGATATTACGCGAAATCAAAAGTATTTTTCCGAGTATTCCCATTGTAATGATTACCAAAAGTGAGGCTGAAGATATTATGGAAGCAGCCATTGGAAGTCAGATTGCTGATTATCTGATTAAGCCTGTTAATCCCAACCAGATTCTGCTTACCATTAAAAAGAATATTGATCACCAGCGGTTGGTGACGAAAAAGAACACTGCAGATTACCAGGCTGAATTTGGAAAGATTGGCATGGATATTAGCTATGCAAATAGTTGGCAGGATTGGATAGATATTTACAAAAAGGTTACCTACTGGGAACTGGAAATGGATAAATCCAATGAGAATGCTATGGATGAGGTGCTGAAGATGCAAAAGACAGAGGCCAATAATTCTTTTTTTCGCTATATAAGTAAAAACTATTTCAATTGGTTTGAGGGTGAAGGTGAAGATACACCGTTGCTGTCCCCCAATGTTTTCCGAAAAAAAGTATTTCCTTCTCTTAATCGTGGTGAGAAAACATTTGTGATCGTAATCGATAACTTAAGGTTTGATCAGTGGAAAGTGATTCAACCCCTTATAAGAGATTTTTTTTACATGGAGGAGGAAGATTTGTTTTGTAGCATTTTACCCACTGCTACACAATACGCAAGGAACGCTATGTTTGCAGGTTTGATGCCTGCAGAAATTCATAAAATGTATCCGGATTTGTGGGTTGATGAAGATGCAGAAGGAAGCAAAAACAGCAATGAAGAAGCCTTGCTGGAAAAGCAGCTTAAGCGATTCAATATCAACAAGAAATTTCATTACGATAAAATAAAGCACAATTGGGAGGGTAAAAAGATTGTGGATAACCTGACCAACATTATTCACAATGATCTGACAGTCCTTGTATATAATTTTGTTGATATGCTTTCGCATGCAAGAACAGAATTGCAGATGATCAGAGAGCTTGCCAGCGATGAATCTGCATATCGTTCTCTTACCTTATCATGGTTCAGGCATTCACCTTTGCTGGATTTACTAAAAAAACTATCAGACCAGAATGTAAAAGTGATTATAACTACAGATCATGGTATGGTGAAGGTTCATAATCCAATAAAAGTTGTGGGTGACAGGAATACTACCACCAACCTAAGATATAAGCAGGGTAAAAGTTTAAATTATAAACCAAAAGAAGTTTTTGAGGTTACAGATCCTGCCAAAGCCCATTTGCCAAAAACAAATATTAGCTCTTCGTATATTTTTGCTACGGGTGAAGACTTTTTTGCCTATCCAAATAATTTCAACCATTATGTAAAGTATTATCGTGATACATTTCAGCACGGCGGAATTTCAATGGAAGAAATGCTTATTCCTGTGATTACTTTAAAGTCAAAAAAGTAAAATGTTTCAGAAAAGAATAGAGAGAACAATTACTGGAATTGATGATTTACCTGCTTTGGCAGAGGAAATATTGAAAACTTTTGGAGTACAAAATATTTTCTTGTTTCATGCTGAAATGGGTGCAGGAAAAACTACTCTGATTAAATATTTGTGTGTAGAACTCGATGTTGTTGATGAGGTTACAAGCCCCACTTTTGCGATAGTTAATGAATATTCAACAAAAAATGCAGGATCAATTTATCATATGGATATGTATAGAATAAAAGATGTTGATGAGGCTTTGCAAACGGGCGTTTTTGAACTGTTAAACGGGAATGAGATTTGTTTTATTGAATGGCCTGAATTAATTGAAGATTACATAGAAACTGAGGTTGTGAACATAAAAATTACCATAGAAAATTCTGGCAAAAGAATGATTACAATTTGGTAACTTTTTACATTAATTTTTCGTATAAAAGGCTTTATAAAATATACAAACATGGTATCATTCGGATCTGCATCAACAAATTTCTCATTGGGTAACCCAGAAAAGCTTCTTCCACAGGAGGAAATGCTTGAAGTTGGAAAGAAACATCAAGAATTGAGCATTGCTATCTTAAAGGAATCTACGAGCAATGAGAATAGAATACCCTTGACTCCCTTGGCTGTTGATTTGCTGGTAAATAATGGACATAGTGTGTATATTGAAGGTGATGCCGGTAAATGTGCAAATTTTCAAGATCGTGACTATTCTGAAGCGGGAGCTCAGGTATTATTCGACAAGGAGGAATTGTTAAAAAAGGATATCATAATAAAGGTCTCTTCCCTAACCGAGGAAGAAATAGAGTTGATGCCAGGTAAACAAATTATTTTCACTGTTTTACATCCTCACAATAGAACACAAAAATATTTTAGAAGTTTAATGCAGAAACGAATAACTGCAATGGCTTTTGAATACTTGAAAGATCAGTTTGGTAATCATCAGATTGTTCGTTCTATGAGTGAGATTTCCGGTACGACATCAGTGCTTATTGCTGCAGAATATTTAAGCAATGTTCATAATGGAAAAGGTGAAATGTTGGGTGGTATAACAGGGGTTACACCTACTGAAGTGGTTGTTCTGGGATCTGGCACTGCTGCAGAATATGCAATCAAAACAGCCATAGGCCTGGGTGCCCGCGTTAAAGTATTTGACACAGATACCCATAGGTTAAGGCAGTTGCAACAAAAAATAGGATTCAGACTGTATACATCTATTTTGTTGCCCAAGGTAGTGGACAAAGCATTGAGATCTGCCGATGTGGTTATCGGGGCATTTCAGAATATTAACGGTAAGCATAGCTTTATTGTTACGGAAGAGATGGTTCAGAAAATGAAAATGAACTCTGTTATCATTGATATTGATATAGATCGGGGAGGAACATTTGAAACATCTAAGCTAACAACTCATAGTAATCCTGTTTTTATAGAGCATGGTGTAATACATTACTGTGTGCCGAATATTGCTTCACGAGTAGCAAGAACGGCTTCATATGCATTGAGTAATATCATTACTCCGGTTATACTGGATATTGGTTTTTGTGGAGGAATTAAACAATTGATAAAGGAAAGTGTTGGCGTAAGAAGCAGTGTGTACCTTTTTAATGGAATTCTAACCAATAACTATGTGGGTGAATTGCATGATATTTCTTCAAAGGATATTGATTTGCTATTGGCAGCATTTTAACTAATTTCTTTGTTAGGATTCCAGAATACTTTTTCGAAATTTACAACCTGATTGTTTTCTATTGTAATTCCCTCTGATTCAAGTAGCTCTTGCATGGTTTTATCATTAGGAAAATGATTTTTTCCGCTTAGTATACCGTTTCTGTTTACCACCCTGTGAGCCGGAATATAACCTTCGTTAAACTGGCAGTTGTTTAATGCCCAACCTACAACTCTGGCGGAGCTTTTTGTTCCAAGATATTCAGCTATGGCTCCGTATGTACTAACTCGTCCTTCGGGTATTAATTTGGTTATCCTGTAAACTTTCGTAAAAAAGTTCTTCATTAATTTTGGGATTTTGTAATTCCTTGTTTGTTTTGAGCTGAAACTTGAGATAGGTTATGTTTTTTCCGTTTTTCAGGAAGAAAGTTTCGTAAAAAGTTCTGATTGACAGGGCGTCGCTGTGTAGTTCTTCTGCGTATATATTATCGCTGGAATAAAGAAGTGGCAAGTTGTTTTCTTTGATTACTTCAAGTGTATATTTGTGCAAAAATAAACTGTCTGTCTTCAGATGAACAATTCCTTCAGGTGTGAGAAATTGCTTATATCGATTTAAAAAGGCAGCACCCGAAAGTCGTTTTTTTTCTCTTCTTTTTTTCATTTGGGGATCAGGGAAAGTTATCCAGATCTCATCTATCTCATTTTCTGCAAAGAAACTATTTATAAATTCAATTCGCGTTCTAAGGAAAGCAGCATTTTCAATCTTGCTCTCGTTTGCTGTTTTAGCTCCTTTCCACATTCGGGCTCCTTTAATATCAATTCCAATGAAATTTTTTTTCGGAAACCTTTTTGCCAGACCAACGGTATATTCCCCTTTCCCGCAACCCAATTCCAGAGTAATAGGATTGCTATTGTGAAACACATGAGAGCACCATTTGCCTTTGAGATGTAAATCTTTGTTTAAAACATCTTTGTATT
>PKSZ01000325.1 GCA_002869425.1 Marinilabiliales bacterium | reverse complement strand
AGATAAAATTTATATTGATTCATATGTTCAGGAAACCACACCTGGCGGGCAGCGCTACCCGGAAGTAAATAATGCCATCAATTCAAGTATAGAAAAAGGTACACTCATTATCAATTATACCGGACACGGGGGCGAGGTCGGCTGGGCACACGAACGAATACTTGAAAATTCAGATATCAACGAGTGGGTCAACTCGAATAAATTATCCGTATTTGTTACTGCAACCTGTGAGTTTGCCAGGTATGATGATCCCGGAAGAACATCAGCCGGAGAACTTGTATTCCTTAACCCAAAAGGAGGTGGCATATCATTGTTTACTACTGCCAGAGCAACTTTTGGAGGATCGAATCTCAGCTTAAACCGCGGATTTTACAAATATGCTTTTGAGAAAAAAGATGGAGAGCATTATGCTATGGGCGATCTGATCAGGCTGGCCAAACTGGAGAGTACATCGTCAACAAACGATAAAAAATTTGTACTGCTTGGGGATCCTGCACTTAAAATAGCTTATCCTACCTATCAGGTGCAAACTACTTCAATAAATCAGGCAGACGAGAAAACTTCTTCAGATACCCTGCAGGCACTGTCAAGAATAACAATAGAAGGTATGATTACTGATGAACTTGGGAATAAGGTCAGTAGTTTTAATGGCGAACTACATTCGATTGTTTTTGATAAGGAATCGGAAGTAACTACCCTTGGCCAGGATGAGACAAGTTCTGTAAGCACTTTTATGTTGCGAAACAATACAATTTACAATGGCTTGACAGATGTACAGGATGGGGAATTCTCATTTTCATTCATTGTTCCCAAGGATATTTCATACAATTATGGCAAGGGAAAAATTAGCTACTATGCACAAAGTAAAGATTCTGATGCCAGTGGTTTTAACCTGGATATTGTTATTGGAGGTTTTAATGCCAATTCTCCGGAAGATGATAAAGGCCCGGAAATTTTACTTTATATGAACGATACCACCTTTAGGGATGGTGATATTACCCATGAAAATCCTGTGTTATATGCCAGGGATTATGATGAAAGCGGGATAAATACTGTTGGGAACAGCATCGGGCATGATATAACTGCTATACTTAATGCAAATACCGAAAAACCTTACAAGCTCAACGAATTTTACGAATCGGATTTAAAGGGTTATCAAAGTGGAACGGTTACCTACCCGTTTAGCAACCTTGAACCAGGTGAGCATGAAGTGAAGTTCAGGATTTGGGATGTGCATAATAACTCCTCCGAAGCTACACTAAAATTTGTGGTGATCGACAGGGAACAAATCAGCATCCAGAATGCTTACAACCGGCCAAATCCTTTTGTTAATGAAACATGGTTTGAGTATAACCACAATCAGGCAAACGAAACTGTGGATGTTGAAATTCAAATATTTGATCTTAACGGCAGGCTGGTTACTACCTTGCAGCAATACAATGTAAGCAGTGGATTTTACCCTAGCCCTATTCGTTGGGATGGTACTGCCGAAAACGGGAATATGCTTAGTGGTGGAATTTACATATACAGGGTACAGCTAAGGGATGTTAATGGGAGCACAACATCAACTGTAAAGAAACTGGTTATTGCCCGTTAGCAACATCATTAAACTTGATCGTTATTCAAAATCCACCTGCAATTAAAATATAAGCAATATGAAATTATTCAAATAATGCAGATAAAAACCAACTTAAAATACTCAACTCTTCTTTTTTTGATTTCAGTATCAGTTTCTGTGTTTGCCGGCACGGTACAGGAAAAATTGAATTGGAATCAGGTTGAGACCATTGTTATAAATGGTGGTGAAATAAAAACGCTGTCCTTTTGCAATAGTACTCTTGACGATAAATGGGGGCTACTACCGGTATTTTCTAAAAGATTTGATATACCTGCCAACGGGCTTACCTATGAGTTTGAATTGTCCAAGCCGAAATTTGAAGTCATGAATGTATCCGGCATTTCAGAAATTGCTGATGTTGAATTGATTGGCCAGAACGTTGAATTTACCAGTAATGTGATTACAATCAGGGGTAAAAAAATCATGGCCTTT
>PKSZ01000314.1 GCA_002869425.1 Marinilabiliales bacterium | reverse complement strand
GGATCTTTGTTGAGTTCGGTCTCCAGGATCTGTTGCTCGCTGGGAGTGATTTCTCCGTCGAGGTATTTTCCAATCAGTATTTCAAAATACTTTTTACTAACCAAGTCATCTTCAACCAACAATATTTTGTTTCCTTCAATGCTTGACATTAACTTCTCTTTCTCATCCTCTTTTTCAAAAGGAACTGCTTTTACATATGGAATGCTAAAGAAAAACACCGAACCTTTACCTGGTTTTGAGTTCAACCATAAGTTTCCACCCATAAGATCAACAATCCCCTTAGAAATCGACAAACCAAGTCCGGTTCCACCATACTCGCGGGTTGTAGAATTGTCTGCCTGTCTGAATCTATCAAAAATAATCTCTTGTTTTGCCAGATCAATACCCACACCTGTATCTTTCACAAAAAACTCAATATTTTGATCTTTGATCTTGTAACCAAAAGAAATTTCTCCATTATTGGTAAACTTCAATGCGTTGTTGATTAAATTCGACATTACCTGCCGTATTCTTACTGTGTCTGACTGAATATAAGATTCATTATCACTTAGGGCAAATTCTTTTTTTATTGTAATTGCTTTGTTTAATACTTTTACTTCAGAAGCGAACAAGTTATATATTTCAGTAAGTAGTTCATTAAGTGAAAAATATTCCTGATTGATTTTAAGCTGATCAGCTTCTATCTTTGAGATATCAATAATATCATTGATAATGCTTAACAAATGATTTCCGCTATTTGAAATTAATTGCAAGTATTCCTGTTGTGTTTCCTTGTCAAGATTTTGTTCTTTCAGTAAATCAATGAAGCCTAAAATACCATTCATAGGTGTGCGAATTTCATGACTCATATTTGCCAAAAATGCATCTTTAAGCCTATTGGCTTCCTCTGCTTTTTCAACGGCTATTAATAATTTGTATTCTGCATCCTTTCTGAATGCAACCTCTTCCTTAAGCTCCTTTGTTCGCTGATCAACAAGTTTTTCCAGATTTTCATTCAATTGCTTTAATTCATCATTTACTTCATTTACTTTGCGGGATGCTTTCTTTTTAATCATCCACCTATTGATTAAAATCAGGATTACGATAAAAAAAAGTGCAATGATTACAATTGCTGAATTTCTGAGATTTTGAAGCTTTTCCAATTTAAGTTTCTGCAATTTTACATTGGAACGCAACAATTCATTTTCCTTTTCACGCTGACTAATCTCATGTGAAATTTGAAGATCCGCTATCATTTTGGAATTTTCATGATTAAAAACAGAATCTCTAAATGATTGATAAAGCTTATAATATGATAGAGCCTTGTTGTATTCTTTATTTTTCTCATAGAAACCTGAATATAATCTGTAAACATCTCTTAGCTCCCGAACCAGTCCTTCCTTCTCAGCAATCTTATGACTTTGTTCAAGATAGGCGATTGCAAGATCTTTATTCCCCATCTCAATATACAAATCTGCAAAAGCCAGATAAGCCAAAATAATATCACTAAGGTTATTCTGTTCGCGTTTGATTTCTAACGACTTCTGAAAACACTTTTCTGCTTCTGAATACTGATGATTCCAGGTATATACCCTTCCCAGGTTATGATAAGATTCGGCTATTCTAACCTTATCTCCTACTTGTTTTGCATAATGCAATGCTTGTTTAAAATAGTACTGTGCCTCATCATAATCCTCTACTCCTGTATATACATTGCCAACATTATTTAAAACCATCGCTAAACCCTGCTTATCCGAATTCAAATGAAATATCGTTAATGATTTATTAAAATATTCCAGGGCCCTTTCGTTATTCTCAAGATTTCCATATACAATTCCAATATTATTAAGCGATCGGGCATACATCTTATCCTTACCTAATTCCTGCGATAAGTCCACAGACTTGAAAAGTTGCTTCAATGCCTTATGATACTTTCCAATGGAACCATAAATATTTGCCAATAAATTCAGCGCTAAAATCTTATTATCATCATCATCTGCAATATTTGCTGTATACAAACCCAACTTGGCATTTTCTATTGCCATTTCAGCATTCCCCAGATTAAAAAAGATTTTAGCTAATAAAAAATATGAGTCGATAGTCGACTGATTATCATCACCTTTCAATGACTCATTAAGAAATTCTTCTGCATATTGTATAGCCAATTCAGGATTTACATATTTTAGACTATCAGCCAATATGTACATGGAATCAACAGGAATATTTTTTTTCTCCAGATTCTCGGCCAACAAACCTTGACCTGTACCCAGACAAAACACTCCCAACAATATCATTATTAGATATTTCTTCATCAAACTTGATTTACAATATACAAGCTTTTAAAGATACAAATAATATAATATTTGCTGCCTGACATTTTCAAGCTGAAAACAATTGTTTTCAAACAGATTGGACAAATATCAATTATTGAAGCATTATTTATCATTTGACTGTATCTTAAGCAAAACATATTCGTATAAACGCTTAAAACTATAATCTGTTGAATTTCAGAACCATTATAACAACTTCTTTTCTGTTAACATTCGCTACTTATTGTGCGAATGGCCAAAATAGGTGGTTCAATATTGGGAAAAAAAACAAATCATGGAGTGAAAATACGACAGAAGTTAAAACATATTCCGAATCTAAATCTATTAAAGGAAAAACATACTCCGCCACTCCTGGTTTAAAAAACAAATCAAGAAAAGTTATCCCCAAAAGCTATTCTCTAAAAGTTACAAAGGGAAACAAAACATATAGCGCAAGCAAATCAGGTAATCCGTTCAAAAACAAAGGAAAAGCAAAGTCTGTTAATAAAAAATATTCTTCCAAAGGAAAGGTTTTCTCCTCCTCATCCAACCTTTTCAAAAAAAGCTCAAAAGGCAGTGTTGCAACAGTAAACAGCAAGAGAATGAGAAAAAACAAAACCTACTCTTACTCTGGAGGGAAAACAAAAAATCCATGGAACAGAAATGTAAAAACTGTTAACTCAAAGCAATCCAAAGAAGGAAAAGTATTTTCTTTTTCGGGAGGGAAGACTAACAATCCATGGAAAACAAGGGTGAATACATTCAACAGCAAGCGACAAAAAGGCGAAAAATTCTATTCATTCTCAGGAGGAAAAACCAACAATCCATGGAAGACCGGAGCCGGTACCGTTAATAGCAAAAAAAGAAGAGGAGAGAAAGTATTTAGCAGAAGCTCCGGAGGAACTTCTAATCCCTGGAAAACCGGCGTAAGAACATTTAATAAAAAAATTAGCAAAGACGGTAAATCTTTTAGCTTTTCAGGAGGGAGAACCAACAACCCCTGGGGAACAGGTGTTTCTACTGTAAATATGAATAGAAGCAGAAAAGGAAAAACATTCAGTTTTTCCGGTGGAAGAACAAATAATCCGTGGAAAACAGGTGCAGCCACAGTAAACAAAAAAACAAGCAAAAACGGAAAAGTTTTCTCTTATAGTGGTGGTCGTACTGGAAATCCATGGAGAACCGGAGCACCAACAGTAAACATGAAGAGAGACAGGAAAGGAAAAACTTACTCCTACTCAGGTGGAAGAACAAACAATCCATGGAATACAGGTGTTTCAACCTTTAACCGAAAAGTAAATAAAGATGGGAAAGTATTCTCTGTTTCATCCGGAAGGCGCGGAAACATATGGAATACACAAGTATCCACTGTTAATTACAATCGAAAAAAAGGAGGAAAAATATATTCTGTGTCCAATTCGTTCCAAAGAAACACAAGTAAAACAACGGTTGCTACAGTAAACTACAATGTAAGAAAAGGAAAGAAAATGTATTCTGTGTCCAGTGGAATAACCAGAAAGCCGTCTAAATCAAGTGTTAACACTGTAAACAAAAAAGTTAGGGGCAAGGAGGGAAAAGTATATTATTATTCTTCATTTAAGAGAAGAAACGAAAGAAAGCACATTCCACAGACCTTTAATCAATCCAGAAGAAATAAAAGCAATTTTGGCAGAAGTAAAGCCAAATATGCATACGCAAAGAACAGTGTAAAACTACATGTTTCAAAAAAATCCAATTACAATTACTCAACCATTAAGGTAAGAAGAGGTAAAAAAGTATATTCCAAACCAAACAAGAAACACAAAAAAGGATTCTTTGGATTTTTAACCAGATACAGGTTATTCAGACCAAAAAAACAAAAAGCAGCACCTGAAATAGGTCTTTTTGGAAGAAAGATGTGGGAACACTAGACAAATAATTGTGGCAAAACATACTGAAAAAGAATACAAAAGCATACTGAATGTAAGAAAAGCAGCTGACAACTGGTTTTGGAATCGTTATGGTATCAATCCTTATAATGGCTGCGAATTCAATTGTATATATTGCGATTCCAGAAGCAGCAAATACCATTTGCCAGAAGATTTTGAAAATGCCATTTACGTTAAAAAAAATGCAGCATTATTACTAGACAAAAGGCTTTCAAAAGCCAGGCGATTAAAGCCAGATATCATTGGGGTTGGTGGTACTTGTGATCCATATCAACAAGCAGAAAAAGATTATAAAACAACCCAATCCTTACTAAAAGTAATTCTCAAATACAGATTTCCGGTTCAGGTTGTGAGCAAATCAAACCTCATAATTAGAGATATGGATCTTCTGCAAAAAATTAAAGAAGAATCCGGCTATTGTAATGTTTCATTGAGCATTACGACAACAGATGATGAACTGTCGCAAAAAATAGAACCCTCTGCGTCCCTTTCTTCTGAGAGATTTCAATGTATCCAAACCATCAAGCAAAACAGTTCCATTCAATGTGGCATTCTCTTTATGCCTGCTCTTCCAGGTATTTCAGACAGTAATCAAGATATGGAATTAATGGTTGCAAGCGCCAAAGAAGCGAATGCAGACTATATTCTTTTTGGAGGTCTTACCCTAAGAGACAAGCAAGCCAAAAGATATTTTCGTGAAATCAAAACAATTCATGGAGACATTCCCGTGATTTACCATAAAATTTATGGATTCTCCGATAAAAATCAAACATACAAAGGCTCGTATACTGCCAATATGGAATACCATGCAGAAAAAAACAGCTATTTTATAGATTTGTGTAAGAAATATAAAATGGCATATCGGATTAAGAGATTCATTCCCAATGATTTCAGAAAGACAAACTATAAAATATCAGAAAGATTTCTAAACAATGCTTACTTCCTGCAAATGATTAACAAACCCTATAAAGATCTTCAGTATGCAGGTTTTACAATTCAGGAATTACCCAAAGCTATTGAATATCTTACCATTCCGGAATATAATTTACTAATAGAAAAATTCACAGAAAAAGCCAAAAAACTATGCGACAAATACCTTTCTGAAGAAAAGCTACTCTTCTATTGAAGGAAAAGTCTGTTCAACAGCAGGATATCCCACACATTGAGTAAAAATTACATGCTGGTTATTATTCAACTCCAGAATTTCGGAGATTTTGTCACGGTTTATCATACCCAAAACAACAGTTGAAAGACCCTCGGAAGCACAGAACAAATAAATATTCTGACTAATAAATCCGGTATCAACATATGAGTATGTTTGCTTCTTCTTCTCACCAATGGGTGATATTTTTGAATAATCGGATACAAAACCGATCATTATGGAAGCATCTTTTACAAAACGCTGTTTTCCAAAGCCTTCCCTGTAATCTCCATCCTTAATCTTTATCAACCCATGTAAAGTGGCTGAATACAAGTATATAGCATCGGGCAATGCAACGTACATATCTATTTCCTGCCAGTTAACAGCACTGGGTGCAGTTCTTTTCCCCGACTCAGGCCTGTTAATTCCAAATGCAGCCCATAGCAGATTAGATAAAGTTTTCTTATCCAATTTCTTATCTGCATAATCTCGTCCTGATTTTCGATTTGCTAAAGCCTCCATCAATGGCATTCCTCCTGTTGTATCCGGAGTTGGTAAGAAAATGGTATCCTGAGCAGCACAAAATTGCAAACTCAATACAACAAATAACATTTTTAATAAATACTTCATAATTTTAAAATTTTATTCCTAGTACGGTGATATCATCAATTTGTTCATACGATTTTTTCCCATCGGGAGAAACCATCCATCGTTCGATCTCAAAATCAAGGAATTCCTGCTGATCAAGCATAGACATATTGCTGTTTTTGCATATTAATTTTCTGAATGCTTGATATTTAAACTTTTTCCCTTTGGGACCACCAAACTGATCTGGATAACCATCACTAAACATATAAATTTGATCTCCTTTTTCCAAAGAAATCTCCAGAGCAGAAAAATTCTCCAGCTTATCATAAATAGAAATTGGCATTTTATCAGGTTTCAACTCCAATAATATATGCTCATCCATAACAAATTTCTCGAATCTGTCGCCAGAAAACCTTCTTTCATCCACCGGAAGCATATATGCTGCATTGTTTGCTCCTGCCCAAGTAGCCTCTCCTGATTTGTAATTAAAACAAAGCAAACTAACATCCATGCCATCTTTCTGCTCACCAGGAACCCCTCTCTGCTGAAGTGCATTAATAACTCGTAATCGTAAACGATCAAGGAGCGATGCTGCATCCAATTTGGTTTCCCTAAGCACAATATCATTGATAAAAGCCATCCCCAACATACTCATAAAAGCTCCCGGCACTCCATGTCCAGTGCAATCGGCAACACCAACAATAATCAAATCTTCTTTTTTCTGAGTGTAGAAAAAATCACCACTCACAATATCCCGTGGTTTGAAAAGAACAAAATAATCATCAACAAATTCTTTAATGTTGGATAATCTAGGTATTACAGCTGTTTGTATACGTTGCGCATAACGAATACTATCGGTAATCTCCTGTTTTTGATGCAACAATAAATCTCTTTGAGAAACAATTTCTTTTTCAGCCTTTTTAAGCTCGCTAATATCTGTACAAACAGCAATCAGGTTTTCAATCTTTTCTCCGGCATCCAATACTGGAGTAATGGTTACCTGCATCCAAATTTCCCTGCCCTTATTACTAAAACTTTTTTGTTCGTAATATGCAGAAGTTTTCTGCTCCCTGCACTGCTCAATTATTTTCCGGATTTCATCTGGAGTTCCCGGTTCTATAAGCCCTGGCTGTGATCTGAGTAATTGTTCTTTTGAACATTCAAAAAGCTTACAATAACTTTCATTAACCCACAGAAAAGTACCTGTTTCATCTGCAATGATAACTGCATTATCTGTTTTGCTTGCAACAACTGACAATTTTTGCAGCTCCTGATTCAAATATGATAAGTCTTCAGCATTCTTTCGTATCTGCTCTGCCTTCTTGCCCAATTCAAGGTTTTTTTGCTCAATTTCTTTCTTCTGAAACTGCAGTTTTCTTCCCAAAGACTGACTTTTCCTGTAGTTTCTAACAACATAAAATAGAAACCCCATTAATGCCAAAGCAAGAATAGCCAATCCTGTAATCAATAGATTTTTCTGATGTGCTTTATACTTTTGAATCTCGGTTCTTTTTACCTCATCAAGCATTCTTTTTTTCTCAATCCGATTAAACTCAGCAGTCATTTCTAACTGCGTGATGCTCTTTAAATAGTCTTTCTTATAAAGCGAATCACTGTAAAGCTTATAATTTCTATATGCGAATAAAGATTCTTTAAACGACCCTTTTAAAAAATAATAATTACTCAGCTCATTATAATACTCCTTAAGCATCCACAATATGTTAAGACTATCTGCCATACTCCTGGTTTGCGACAGACACCATTCTGCTGAATCAAGATCTTCTTTTAGAAGATAATAGCGCCCAAATTCCAGGTAATTTTCTGCAAGGAACTCCGTATATTCATGACCATTAAAAACAACACCTGCTCTTTTTAAATATGACAAGGCCTCCTGGGGTTTTCCTTCTTTCAACAAGATATGCGCAAGCTTCATCATGGATTGTGCCAACAGCAATTCCGATTTCATCTCTTCACTTACCGTTATTGCTTCACTAAAATATCGTAGTGCAATATCCTTCTTTCCCTTCAATTCATTCAAATTACCCAAACTTAAGTATACATATACAATATTTTCTAAGTCATTGGACTGTTCACTCATTTCCAAAGCATGCAAATAATTCTCTTCAGCATTGGAGTAATTTTCCTGTATCATATGAATATCTCCAATCAAGTGATATAATCTTCCCATGCCTTGTATATTATTATGCGCCTTATAGATAGCAATGCTTTGCATGAATTTTTTCATAGCAAGATCATAAACCGACTGCTGAAAATAGAGATTCCCTACATTCTCGTAAATTTCAGCAAGAACAATATCAGATTCACCCTTATTCAAAAATTGGACAGCTTCATTGTAATTCTCTATGGCTTGAGGGAAATTATTGTGAATATAATGAACATATGCTATTGCTTTATAAGCCAAACCGATCCCGTTTGTGAAGGATAATTTCATGCTAATTTGTTTTGCTTCCAGCGCATAATAAATTGCCCTTTCCGGCTTTTCTTTAGCAAGTTCAGCAGACAAATTAAGCAGTGCTTCAACCTTATGTACATCGGCTTCTAAATTGACAATACTATCTTCCTTCAGAGATGAAGAGTTTTCTGCATTCGAAAAATTCAAACCTGCTAATAATATAATCAATATAAAAGCCCTATATATCATGATCAGCAAAATACAGATTCTACTAAAGTCTAATTCCCAGCACACTTACATCATCAACCTGTTCATTGTCTCCTTTCCATCGTTCCAGCTCAGTTTTAAACAAAACTTCCTGCTTATCAATGGGCTCAACCGCACTCTGTTGAATTAATTTCCTAAAATTATTATACTTATACTTTTTGCCCTTTTCACCACCCAGTTGATCAGCAAAACCATCTGAAAACAGAAATATTTTATCTCCATTCATATATTTAAACTGATACTTTGCAAATCCCTTTTCTTCTGGCAAATAATAAAACCCAACCGGCATATTATCTGTTTTTAACTCATAAAAAAATGATTGCTGATTGGACAGATTCTTATGCTCATATAAGCATTCTACTTCATGCCTCTCTCTGCTTATGAGGTACATTCGTTGATTTGCACCGCTACACTGAATATTACCCTCATTATCAACCCTTAATACCATAATATCCATACCATCCTTAGCTGCATTTTTGCCCTTTTTATAACCCAGACTTGAAATCACTTTTTTTCGCAAATGGTTCAAAATTTCATCTGTTTCCTCTACATTCATCTCTACTACAATTTCATTTAGCAAACTGGTGCCCAACACACTCATTATTGCTCCTGGCACACCATGTCCTGTGCAATCAGCCAATGCCAAAAATTTATAGTTGTTGATTTTTGTAAGCCAGAAAAAATCCCCCCCAATGATATCCTTGGGCAAATAAAAAACAAAACTGACTGCAAAAAGTTCTTTTAGGTCTCCTGCAGAAGGGATAAGTGATCGTTGAATACGTTCAGCATAACTCATACTATCCCATATTTCTTCGTTTTTCTCTAATAATTCCGCATTAATACTGTTTAGTTTTTCATTTATGGCTAATATCTCCTCAGATTGCTGATGAAGTTCTTCATTCTTCTCTATAATCTCTTCTTTTTGCTTTCTTAGTTTAATATTTGCTTTCTTTTTTGATCTAAACAAACTGTAAACAACAATTACCAATGCTAGGAAGAGAAGTATTATACTTAGGAAAAAATAAATTGCCTTCTGCTGTTTCTGAACCTTAATATCCTGTTTTTCAATAAGTACCTGTTTCAATTGCTGGTCTTTCATCAACAATTGTATTTCTTTTTCCTTTTTCTCAGATTCATACCTGGCTTCAAGTTCACCCAATTGTTTTTCTATCTCTTCATTATGCAAGGAATCATAATAAATCATATACAACTGTGTGTTTTCTAATGCCTCCTTATACTGACCATTTCGTTTATTAAAGTCTGCCAAAGCATAATATACATCTTTGTACAGAGACTTCAATTTCAATCTATCACACATTTCAAGTGTTTGCCTAAAGAATATTTTTGCAGAATCACGCATATTGAGTTCTGAATATGTGGTAGAAATATTGATCAGATTTGCAGCTTGTGCATA
This sequence comes from Marinilabiliales bacterium, assembly GCA_002869425.1. Classification (GTDB taxonomy): domain Bacteria; phylum Bacteroidota; class Bacteroidia; order Bacteroidales; family BM523; genus BM523. Next base: position 2,158 of record PKSZ01000314.1, on the reverse strand, counting down.
TTCATTATTTATCTCCCTGGAAACTTTCAATGCTTTAAAATAATATGATTTTGCCGTATCAATAAAATTCATGCTTTTATATGTTATTGCAATATCGTTATAGGCAAAACACAGAGAGGCTGTATTGCCATTCTCTTTTATGATTCCAATTGATCGTTTTTGATACGTTAGCGCTTTCTCATACTCCTCCATCATCAGATATACGTTCCCTATTTCATTAAGCGTTATATGATGTAAATGCGAATATACACCTTCTTTGGTAACTCTCTCAGCGTTTCCAAAATACTCCAGTGCCTTAGGAAATCTTTTGGTATCTCTGCAAACATAGCCGGCAGTTATATATGCCATCGGACTATTATCCGGATAGCCCAGGCTATCCATTATTCTTAGGCTTTTCTGGGCCACTTTCAATGCTTCGTTAAAATTTCCATCAACATAATACATATACCCCAGATACCCCAGGATTGTGGCATATTGCATTATTTGTCCTTTGCTGTTATTGCAATCAGCAGCTAACTTATAATAACGAATAGAAGTCTTGTAGTTATCGGCTTTTTGAGAAAAAGACGCAAGTGTGTACAAATAATCACAAGCACTGGATATTGCACTATCTGACAAATACATCTTTGTCAGTTGCTCTATTTCATCCACCATTTCAGTATTTTGCCAATTGGCCTGGATTGCGTTACTAAGCAATATAATTTTACTGGAATCCTCACCTGCTTTTTCCATCTGTAATTTAAGGCTATCTATACTGTTGGCAAACGACCATAAATTGATTATCGTTAAAAACACAGTAATCAGCAGCCGGCCTTTAGATAAAAGCATTACATTGAATTTATAATAGAAATTAACCTCCCATTTGGAAATATACCATCCTCATCTTCAGAATATTCCGGACGAATACGATTGACGAAATACATGGAAATTTTGCCTTTGTTTTTTGCAGGGATTTCACCTCTGTATGTGCAATCAAAATACTCCTTAATATAATCATAAGTAGTACCGCTAACATTTACTTTGTCAGCCTCTCCGGAACTTTCCATCCTGCTTGCTACATTAACTGTATCTCCCCATATATCATAACCAAACTTTATAGTTCCTACCACACCTGTAATTAACGGACCTGTGTTGATTCCAAGCCGCAACTTCCATTCCGGTTTGCCATCCTTTCGTTTCAACTCGTTTTGCTCTTTGACATATTTCTGAAACTGCAGGCCCAAAATTGTCAAATCAATTGGGTTGGATTTGTTTGCATAAGGTATTCCTCCGGCACACATATATGAGTCGCCAATGGTTTTTACCTTTTCTATATGCCCAACAGATTCTATTACAATATTGTCGAACTCTCCAAAATGAGCATCAAGTTCATAAATAAGATCAAGCGGATTCATTTCTTCACACAATAAGGTAAAATCAACAAAATCTGCAAACATCACACTCGCATGCGCAAACTGCTTTGATGTTGCCCTACCATATTTCTTTAACTCTTCGGCCGTTCGTTCCGGAAGAATATTCAGCAATAAGCGTTCTGCCCTATCGCGCTCGTTCATTACTTCATGCTTCTGTTTTTCAAGAATCTTATTTGTTTCCGACTTTGATTTATAGCTTCGGTAAATAACAAATGCCAAAAGCAACATTAAGATTAAGCCAATAAAAAGTGAATAGTTGATAATCCTTTGTCGTTTCAATCTGGATTGCTGAAACAGATCTTTTTGTTTCTGCTCAAACTCCTGTTGTTTTTCCCTTCTCTCAAATTCAAGCTGCATTTCAAGCTGGGTTGTTTTTTTCAGGCTTTCCTTTTTGTAAATTGAATCCGTAATGGCAATAAAATCAAGTTGATAAGTGTATGCCCTTTTATAATCGCCAAGCTTCGAATATGTTTGACTTAAACCTTCTGCTGAAGCCTTTTGAGATTCCGGCATTTTTAGCTCATTTGCCAATAAATAGGCTTTCTGATAATATTCAAGGGCTTCTTTGTAATAATTAAAAGTATAATAGAAAGATCCCATTGTGGTATAAGTATCAACCAATCCCAGCTTATCACCAGCCTCTTCTTTTATCTTCATACTTTTCTGATGATATTCCAAAGCCAGATCAAAATCACCCTTATATTTCTTTTTAATCTCTTTGAAAAATTCGGGTTGTTGATCGGATT
>PKSZ01000031.1 GCA_002869425.1 Marinilabiliales bacterium | reverse complement strand
TATTGATTTTTTATATAAAATTATCAAAAAAGTGGCACAGGCCATATGTCATTGATTTACTGATACATGCACAAAGCACGGAGACTGTTTTATCCGTGTTACACTCATAATTTTCACACAAAATGAAACTTATTTATCAACAATTTCGTTTAAGTTACTGTTAAACAATAATATAATTATTTTACTTGCTGATAATTATATTTAATATAAATAATTATGAAAAAAGTACTAATTACAATTACCGCCCTTGTCATTAGTCTGACAGCCTTTGCTCAGGATAAAAAAGTTCTGAACGACTATATCAATACTTTTGTTCAGGAAAAAAATGCTGCTACTGAACGACAACTTGATTTTCTCATTAAGCTTGCCTATGATGATGATATAACCAAATTGAATCAAGAGAGGGAAACCAATCTAAAAAAAGCTGCAGCTTCCTATAAAAAAATCGACAGGAACATTTTATCCTATGCAGGTGATTCCAAACTAAAGAAGATTACATTAAAACTTTTTAATGTATACAAAGATGCTTACGCTAATATGTATAAAACAACTAATTCTTTATATAAAAAGAAAAATGCATCATATAACGATATGTTGAAATACATCAACAAACTAAATGAAGTTGAGGAAAATATCTATAACATTGAAACTGAGTTTGACAAAACAGTACAAGAATTTGTTGTAGCGCACAAAGCTGAAGGTTTTAACTATGACAACTCAAATTATATTCTTCTGAAAAAGATCACACTCGTAAATAAGCATTACAGAGAACTTTTCCTTTCATATTTTAAGGCTGCCGACCTTAATCGAATTTTTATGCAAGCTGTAAATGAAAAAAATCCAAAAATGACAACTGAAGCAAGAAAACGCATGATTGATGGCTTAAACAAAGAAGAAGAAAAGGTAAAGAATATTGAAGCTTTTAATGATGATGATAAGTCTGTAAATTCTGCAAAAAAACTATTAAAATTCTACAAAGGCCTTGCAGAAAAGGACTATGCTGATCTTGAAGCTCTAATAATCAGGTATCCGGGCTGGTCTCCTGGAGACGTAAACAAACATAACAATATTATCAAAAACTTTCAGAAGAAATCGATTAAGTATCATGGCTCTTTTCAATCAGATTCTCAGGCTTTAATACAATCTGTTGTTCCGAAAAAACTAAAATAATTTTATAGTTAAACGTTTTTCAGTAATTTCAGCAATTACTTATCAATGATATCATGCAAAGATTTTTGATAGTAGTTGCTGTTTTGTTTTTACTTGCCCTCTCCTTTTCATGCAGAAAAGTAGTTCCTTCTGATAAAGCCAGACTAGCAGGCTTATGGAAAAGAATTACAAAATTTGAAGTTCAGAATGGTTTTGGAGATACGGATACCGTAATCATAGAAGAATACAACAATTCATATTTATTGATTGGAGAAAATGCTTTTTATATTGATTTCAAATCAAATAACGATACGCTCAAAGCATCTTATCTACAGGGAGAATACTCTACATCTGAAAGTATAATTCATTTAAATACTGGTAATGATACTTTGAATTTCCCTTACACACTAACAAAAAGTACATTAACTTTGTTGATTCAGGAAAAAAGTAATAGTGACATCTATTATAAGTTCAGAAGAGAAATAGATTGATGAATAATAACATTCCATTAGCAGAAAGACTACGCCCAAAAAACCTGGATCAGTATTTGGGTCAAACACATTTGGTTGGAAACAAGTCGGTACTACGTAATATTATTAGTTCAGGCAATATTCCGTCTATGATTTTCTGGGGACCACCTGGTGTTGGGAAAACAACACTTGCCCGGATCATCTCCAACCAGTTAAACAGACCTTTTTATACACTTAGTGCCATATCCAGCGGAGTGAAAGATGTTCGAGAAGTTATCGCAAAAGCCAAAAGTCAAAAGTTTTTTGATACTCCGAATCCTATTTTGTTTATCGATGAAATTCACAGGTTTAGCAAGGCTCAACAAGACAGCTTACTTGGAGCTGTTGAGGATGGAACTATTGTATTGATTGGAGCCACTACTGAGAATCCTT
>PKSZ01000693.1 GCA_002869425.1 Marinilabiliales bacterium | reverse complement strand
TCTTTGGCTTGTATATGTGGTATGTGTCCACAATTATCCAGAAGAATTGGCATCCCATTTTCAGATACAGCATCGGTTATTGAAAATACTTGATTTACGCTACCATACTGATCATATTTTCCCTGAATTGCCAGGCAAGGAACCCTAATGTGACTCATTAGTTTACGAATATCAAAGTTTCTCATATCGGGAGATAACCATGTGTCAGCCCAGGCATAAAACATAGATTCTGTATTCTCTGAATGGTATTTTTCCAAAGATGATCTCAATCGACCATTTTGAAATGCTTGTACAGCCTCTTTAATTCCTAGAATGGTAATTTCTTCCACATAAGTATGTGCTGCCATAGAAATAATTCCTTCCAGAGGAAGGCCAGAGAATACGCCTGTCAATAATGAAATAGTGCCGCCGTCGCTATGCCCCACCAATATCAAAGAATGTGAAATATTTAGATTTTGAAGCAGTTGCGGCAAATACAAGGATGCTTCTTCTTCCATAAAGGAAAGACGTCTTTTATGATTTAATTTGAATGATTTACCATGCCCAAGACGATCATAGATCAATGCCGGTAGATTCGTGATTTCAGAAAGTAATGAGGGAAAATCTTTCCATTGACCAACACTCCCCAATCCTTCATGTAAAAAAACCAGACATGAATTCTTTTAATCCAACAATTCAGGCTGAAGGATTTCATAATAAATATCCTGATCTGTGATTTTTGTGAAACCTTTTTTTCGATTCATTACAAAGACTTGAAAGACTGAATATCATTTAAGGCTTCTTTGTATTCAGTTATTATTTTCTCTACAACTTTACCAGCGGGTTGAATTGAATCAATTATTGAAGAAATCTGACCAATTTCAAATTCACCTTCCTCTGAATCACCCTCAAACATTCCAAGTTTTGCTCTACCTTTCCCCAATTTCTCAACTAACTCTTCATTTGATGCTCCGTTGAATTCCATCTCTGATATTTCTTGCTGAAAGGTATTTTTAATCAATCGAACAGGAATTAATTTCTTAATACTAAGCATTGTATCACCTTCTTTTGCCTGTACAATAGCTTGCTTAAAGTTATCGTGAGCAGAAGATTCTTTGGTAGCTGCAAAACGACTACCAATCTGAACACCATCTGCGCCCAAAGCCATGGCTGCCAACATCCCTCTACCCGTAGCAATACCTCCTGCAGCTATCAATGGTATATCTGTCTCTCTTCTAACAGCAGGAATTAATGCCATACTCGTCGTTTCCTCATAACCATTATGACCACCAGCTTCAAAACCTTCAGCCACAATTGCATCAACACCCGCTTCTTCACACTTTACCGCAAACTTTGAATTGGCAATAACATGTGCAACTTTAATTCCGTTTTCCTTTAATAAGCCGGTATATTTTTTTGGACTTCCCGCTGAAGTAAAAACAACAGGCACCTTTTCTTTTAAAATAATATCAATCAAATCTTCCGTTTGTGGATATATAAGCGGAATATTAACGCCAAAAGGCTTTTGAGTAGCTTCTTTACACTTTTTCACATGTTCCCTGAAAACATCCGGATACATGGATCCTGCTCCAATCAATCCCAAACCTCCTGCATTGCTTACTGCTGAAGCCAGTTTCCAGCCGGAGCACCATATCATACCTCCTTGAACAATAGGGTATTGTATTCCAAACAATTTCTGAATAGAGTTCATTTGCATTTGATCATTTAAATCAATTAAACAGTCCCAAACCACTAGTCAACAAACTCAATTTCATCTTCCCAATCCAAATTTTCAGATAAAATAGCACCATCCGGCATCTCATAAAAAATAAACTTATCATCATCATCTCCACCTTTCTCATCAAAATCACAATCCCTGATGGTTACAATTATTCCTTTATCCGATTCCATATTTGTAATCGTTTCCAGATATATCTTTTTACCAACCAATGCTTCTTTTAGTATCTGATTTAGTGTTTTTTTCATGATATTTAATATTTTATTATGAAAGTGGTATAATTCTATGAACCCTCATAAATAGCATTCCATATTCTTCGGATATTTCAATTTCCTGCT
>PKSZ01000591.1 GCA_002869425.1 Marinilabiliales bacterium | reverse complement strand
TAAACTGTTAGGTTATATTTAATACGATTATAAATGATTTTAGAAATTAAAGCTCCAAGCCCGGGTGAATCAATAACAGAAGTGGAAATAGCCAGCTGGCTGGTTCAGGATGGTGATTATGTTCATAAAGATCAGGAAGTAGGTGAAATTGAATCAGAGAAAGCTACACTGGCCATAATTGCAGATAAAGCCGGCAATATTTCTTTAAAGGCAGAACCCGGATCAAGTGTAAAGGTTGGTGATGTGGTTTGTACCATTGATACGAATGCAGAAGCCCCTGCAAATACTGAAAATAAGGATTCTGAATCCGAAGTGAAAGATAAAAAGGTTGAAAGTAAAGCAGAACCAATTACAAATGCAAAATCAGAAAACAAAAATGTAGAGAAATTGAACCTTCCGGAAAAGATGAAAATTACACCGGTTGCTCAAAATATGATGAAAGAAAACAATCTTTCTGTAGATGATGTTTTGAATGGTTTGAAGCGAATAGGCAAGGAAGAGGTAGAGATGATCCTGGACGGTAATATGAATTTTTCTGCTACTACTGCATCATCAGAGCGAACAGAAGATCGTTCAAAGATGACTTCTTTACGAAAAAAACTGAGTGAAAGACTTGTTTCTGTTAAAAATGAAACAGCCATGCTAACTACTTTTAATGAAGTAGATATGAGTGCTGTTATTGAGCTGAGAAAGAAATACCAGAAAACTTTTGTCGAAAAACATGGAATAAAGCTGGGTTTTATGTCATTTTTTACAAAGGCAGTGAGTATAGCATTACAGCATTTTCCATTGGTGAATAGTCGTATTGAGGAAGATGAAATTGTTACACCTTCTTATAAAGATATTGGTATAGCTGTTCAAACCGAAAAAGGGCTCATGGTTCCTGTACTAAGAAATACAGAAAAATTGGGCTTAGCAGATATTGAAAATCAAATTATGGATCTGGCTACAAGGGCACGAAAAAGCAGACTTACACTTGATGAAATGACAGGTGGTACATTTACCATTACAAATGGTGGAGTATTTGGTTCTTTATTGTCAACTCCGCTAATTAATCCTCCACAAGCAGGAATACTAGGAATGCATAACATTACAGAAAGACCTGTCGCTATTAATGGAAAGGTGGAAGTTAGGCCGGTAATGTTTGTTGCCCTCTCTTACGATCATAGGATTATCGATGGGCGTGATTCTGTGGGATTCTTGAAAATGGTAAAGGAACTAATAGAAGAGCCTGTGAAAATCTTATCTCAGGGTAAAAATCCGGATGAGCTTCTTTTGGAAGTGTAGCTTTTATTAGATATACATTAGATTCTATTATTATCTTTTTGGAAAGATGCCGAAAGGTTTTTACTTTAGAAGCTTATCATAGGGTTTCATCATGAGTAAGTTTCTGGATTCATTTGCCAAGTATTTTTACGAAAACTTTTTAAGCAATAGCAGGAAAACCTGCATCGTTTTTCCGGGTAGGAGATCGGGGCTGTATTTCAAGCATTATTTATCAGCCTATACGGATAAGCCAATGTGGTCACCGGCAATTTTTACCATTAATGAATTGGTTGAAAAGATGTCAGGTAAAGAAGCCAATGATAATATTTCATTGGTTTTAGAGTTATACAAGGTTTTTAGGGATAAAACAGGAACTGCTGAATCGTTTGATGATTTTTTGTTTTGGGGTGAAATGTTATTGGGTGATTTTGATGATCTCGATAAATACCTGGTTGATGCAAAACAACTTTTCACCAATTTAGCCAATATTAAGGAAATTGACATCAAGTTTGGTTTGACTGATGGCATTGATACTGAGGCATTGGAATCATTCTGGAGTAGTTTGGGCAAAGGTGAATCTCAGCACCAGAAAAATTTCCTGGAACTATGGACCAATTTGCACGATATTTATCTCGCATTCAAAGATGTACTATCTGCTAAGAATATGGCATATCAGGGTATGTTGCTTCGGGAAGTGGCTGAGGATAAAATGCTGATTGAAAAAAGTGAAAGTGCTTTTGAAAAGTATTTGTTTGTGGGTTTTAATGCTTTGAGTAAAGCAGAGAAAGAAATTT
>PKSZ01000167.1 GCA_002869425.1 Marinilabiliales bacterium | reverse complement strand
TGAAAATGCTGACCTTTTTGTTGCCCAGCCCACCATTTTCTGATTGGTCGTTGTCGGCAGGAAGTTGGTAACCCAGTGCATCCAGTTTTTCAAGGCCAATGTTTACAGGTGATTTAAACAAGATCCTCAATTTATTATCCATGGGTTTCAGTAGAGGTTTCACGTAAACATGCCATGTGCGGAACATGTTATCTGCAGAGAGGATGAGGTGTTCATTCAGGTATATATCAGCGTAAGTATCCAGGCCGTGAAAAACCATTTCTATGTGATCTTTTTCAAACATTTCGCCGTCTGTCGAAAAAGTGGTTTTGTATTCCCAGTCATTTTTATCTATCCATTGCAAATCATGTTCATTGAGCCGGTAATAGGGGTCATCGATCATTTTGTTGGTAAGCAGGTCGGTGTGTATCGTACCGGGCACAATGGCCGGATTCCATTCGTTTTTCCCGGCTTCACTGAATTGCCAGTGTTGGTTGATTTTCATTGCGGTATCCATTTGCTTTTCAATTCCGGTTTTACATGACACAGACATGATAAATACAATATACAGCAGCACTAAATTTCTCATGGTATTTAATTTTAATGCGAAGATATTTTTTTCATTGTACACATCCTGTGATTTTAGAATATTTATCCGGCACAGCTTTTTGATTTATTGTTGTAATTTTGTTTCAAATACATTTACATGAAATTAAAAATCAGCCGGAATATCAATCCGTTTCTGTTCATTAGCCTGATGTTTTTGTCGGCATTCATAGATAGTTGCAATATGTTTAACAAGAATCCAAAGGAAGAGCTGACCAGGTCGTTGTTTTATGTAGGAACCTACACCAATGGCGAGAGCGAAGGTATTTATTAATATACCCTGGATAAACTAGGCATAATAAAACCCATTGGGCTTGCTGTCTCCACAGAAAACCCTTCATTTTTAACCATGAGTCCTGACAAAAAATATGTGTTGGCTGTTGGTGAAACAAAAAATGCTAACGGCATGGGTACGGTTGAATCATACAGGGCAACGGGCAATAAGTTGAAATTTAAAAGCAAAAAACCTTCGGGGGGTGCGCACCCTTGTTTTGTAGCGATAGATTCAGCATGGAATGTTCTGGTTGCCAATTACACGGGCGGCAACGTGGGCTTGCTGAAATTGGGTAGAAACGGAAAACTTACGGAGTTGCTCGACATTGAACAGCACACCGGCAAAGGCACCACTGATCGCCAGGAAGGTCCACATGCACATTCGGCATGGTTTGAACCGGATGGCTCGGGGATTATTTCTGCTGATCTGGGAACCAACGAACTTTGGTTTTCCAAAATTGAAGATGGCAGCAAAAAGTTAATTCCACGAAATCCAGAAAAAATAGCGATGAAGCCTGGTGCAGGCCCGAGGCATATTGCCTTTCATCCCAATCAAAAATGGATTTATATACTGAATGAGTTGGACAATACCATTACTCTTGTCGAAAAGACAAGTGCAGGAGAGTATAATGTTGGACCTTCCATTTCAACACTCCCCGATGATTTTGATCAATTCAGCAAGAGTGCACATATTGCAATTTCGTCCGATGGGAAATACATTTACGCTTCAAACCGGGGGCACAATAGTATTGCTGTTTTTGAATCAAACGCAGATGATGGTACGCTCAAAATGCTGGCTTTGGAGCCTACCCGAGGGGACGGCCCGCGACACTTTGCACTTTCGCCGGATCAGGAATTTCTAGTGGTTGCCAACCAAAACACCAACAATTTGGTAAGTTTCAAACGTGACAAATACACCGGGCGTTTAACATATGTTGGTGAAACTGAAGCTCCGGCTCCGGTCTGTGTGTTGTTTAAGTGAAAGTATTTTTGCAATAAAGCTGTATGTTTTTTTATTCCACTACACATGAAACCCTGGTTTTTATTAAATGTAGTGCATATCACATAAAATACCGTTCCATCCAATCCCTGAAAGCCTTTTGATACTGTTCGCTAACAGGGATGTACACATCATCGTCAAAAACAATACGGCTTCGTTCGATTGTGGTGATTCGCCCCAAATTTACAATCCAGGAGCGGTGA
>PKSZ01000074.1 GCA_002869425.1 Marinilabiliales bacterium | reverse complement strand
CTAATAATTTAGATAGCGCCATCAGTAAGTTATATGCTTGTTTGGATGTAGGATATTTAGATTTAGACAGAATTGCGCAATCGGGTGTTTTTGATAAAATAATGGAGCACGAAAAGTTCGAGCTTTTTGTTAATGATTGTATGGACCGAAAGCAGGAATTATTAGAGTCGATACCTAAAGAGCGAAAGTTTCTGGATACATTGGATTTACCAAATCCGGTGCTAAAAGGTAAAGTGTCAGTTGAAGAAGCACTTGCAAATCGAAGGTCGGTTCGGCAATATGAGGATAAGGAGATAGACCTGAATGAGCTATCTCAAATATTATGGGCAGCATATGGTATAACGAAGCCTTTGGATAGAGAAGGTGCAAGGGGAGGATATCGTACAGCACCTTCAGCGGGTGCGAAATATCCACTGGAAATTTATGTTGTAGCAGGAAAGGTTACAGGACTGGAAGCAGGTGTTTATTATTATAATTCGCAGCAGCATGAATTGTATCTGATGAAAAAGGGTGATCTCAGGCAGAAATTGCCCCATGCTGCTTACGGTCAGAAAATGTTGGCTGAAGCGCCAGCAAGCATCTTATTTAGTGCAGATTATAGTCGTACTACAGGAAAATATAAGAAGAGGGGCAAGGAAAGATATGTTTGTATGGATCTTGGACATTCTGCTGAAAATGTATATTTGCAGTGTGAGGCTCTGGGTTTGGCAACATGCGCCGTTGGTTCTTTTATTGATCTTGAAGTGAAAGTGCTGATAGGTGTTGTTAGAAAAGAGGTTCCTTTATATATTATGCCTCTGGGAAAAGAGAAGTAATCCTGTGATTTAATTTACAATTTTTTTTAAATTAGTAGATCAATTAAAATTCAAAACAATGAAACAAACAATATTTATTTCCACTTTGATGCTAATTATTTTCTCAATGATAACGAATACTGTATCTGCCCAGATACAAAAAGATGATATTTTGGGCTTGTGGATAACAGAGGGAGGGAAAAGTGTTGTTAAGGTATTCAAAAAAGATGATGGAAAGTATTATGCAAAAATTGTTTGGTTGAAAGAGCCCAATGGTGAGGATGGTAAGCCCAAAAAGGATACAAAAAATCCTGATGAAACGCTTCAGTCAAGAGAAATTAAAGGAATGGAGTTTATGATTGGTTTTACATGGGACCCTAAAGAAAAAGAGTGGGCCGGAGATAATTTATATGATCCGGAAAGCGGCAATACTTATTCTGGGTACCTAAGTTTGAAAGAAGAAAACCTTTTGCATTTGAGAGGTTATGTTGGCGTACCAATGTTTGGAAGAACTTCTGTTTGGATGCGAAAACCAGATAAATAGCCTAGTGCTCTTTTACAATAATGAAATCATGTGTCGTAATATCAGAGGCATAGAAAAAACCTAAACCTCCGTTACTAATATTTGTGGGTACATTGGCAGGTATGGTACCAAACATTCCACCCTGAAATATTTCTGAAATAGCTGCATAACCATAATCAAGAAATTCTTTAGGAATGGATAGCATCTCTACTTTGCCATAAGTAGTATCCCGCTTAATTTCAGATTGGTTAAAGGAATAAAAGTCCACACCGGGTAGATACATTCCATCAAAACCTTCATCGCTGGTTGTTGCGAATAATTGTTCAATTAGTGTATCATTATGAAGTTGCATTCTTCCTGTTTCATCTTCAAGATAAACTTTAAACATGTAATTATCTCCTGCTCCTTCTGGTTCCTGGGCAAAAAGTTTGAGATTATAAAAACCGGGTTCTCCAAAATAAGGATACATACTATTGGGCATGTAATATGCTAGTACATAATCTAATCTGGCTACATGTTTAATGGTTGATTGGGAAGTATATTCTTCACCATCTGTTGTAACTATTGTAAGGGTATATGTTTTACCAATTTCTCCTGCAAAATATCTATCGGTACTGTAAATTCCTGGAGCACTCTCATTGAGGAATACTATTGTGTCATTTGTAGAGAGGCTTACTGTAGCGCCTGTCTCACGTGGTGGTTGTTCATCATAAAAGTAACTGGTTGATCGTGTCAGTAATATTCTG
>PKSZ01000627.1 GCA_002869425.1 Marinilabiliales bacterium | reverse complement strand
TTGTTGGTTTTTATTTTTGGTTTGATCTATGCTGGTTATGCAATTGTTCGCTTTTTTATGGATAAAACAGTACCGGGTTGGACTTCCATACTGGTTTCCATATTGCTTATAGGAGGATTCCAATTATTAAGCATTGGCATTATTGGTGAGTATATTGCAAGAATATATAATGAAGCCAAAGGAAGACCTCATTATTTTATCAAAGATGAGGTGAATAATAATTCATAGTATTTTTCAATTTTAGAATATACGATTGGATTGCGTAGCAGTAGTGCTATGCAAAACTTTGGTACCACAACCCGAAATTATCCACTATATTTTGATTGTGTGTTTGGTGTAAGGGTAATTGTTAAAACCTAGTTTGAAGTTTTTATTGACTGCTGATACTGCCAGTAAGCTTCTTTTCTTAACATTTCTTCGGGTGTAAGGTATCTTTTTGCAGCTTTCTTTTTGGTTTCAGCAAACCAGACTGAATCATGTCTGATGGTTTCCATTATGCGGTTAATATTTTTATTTATTTCAAACTGTTCAGGGTAACTTTTGCTAAAACTATATCTTGCATGACCTAATAACGATTCGAGTGTGTCAATTCCTTTTTCCTTGGCATCAGAAATAACCTTTGCATACCAGGTAGAATCCGAACGAATGGTTTTTTTGTAGGCTTCCAGTCCGTTGTATTCATAGTATTTCTCAGGATTCTTTTTCCTGAAAATGTATTCTGCCTCTTTGTATAAAAGTGATTCAAGTGAAACGCTGCTGTCTTTAGACTGCTTGATTAACTTGTTAAACCATTCATCAACATGTACTACATCTGAAATGTATTCATAATGATAATCCGGAGCAAGATCGTACGTGTATAAATTGTATGTCTGATCAATAAATCTCCATGCATATTTAAACAAAAATCTTTCGGTGATCATCACATAAATGATATCTTGTTTGTCGAGAAAAGGTTTTTTATCTATATCTTCTGTGGTTAGGGAATTGGAATAGAAATCAGGATAAATTCTTTTATTGTACAACCAAAATTTATGATCCTTGTAAAGTTTTTCCTGAAGATTTAAATTGAAAATATTCCAATAGAAACTATCACCTATAGTTAAAATGGATGGTTTATCACCATTCTTTGCTGGTGCAATTTCGAATTCAGGATAGTACATTTCAGAATGATCCATTTCCCACAGAAGATTCATGGTCTTGCCCATATCATAATCCGTGCTTTGAAGTTTTGACGTTTTGATGCATTGAGTGATTTTTAAGTCGCCAATTGTATGTTTCAACAGGCTTTCAGAATAATTTAACAAACTATCCGCCACGCAGAATGCTGTATATTCACTCCAGTGCGTACCACATTCAGGGAAAACCGGAACAGTGGATGTATCCTTCATTCTGATAAGCATTTCATTCAGGTCAATAAAACGAATGTTTAATTCTTCAGCCCTGTTGTGCATAAATGTATAGTTGCTTTGCTTTTCGGAACCATTCTTGTATTGGTCGGGTAAAAACTCGTTGTATACCCTGGCTTTTGAAGGAGCAAATACCAGGATTAAATCTTTGTTGTATTTTTCTTTGAATATTTCCTGGATGTATTTTGTTCTGCGTAGTTTTTTGTCCAGAATCTTTTTCCCAATAAAGTCATCACCGATAAGAGTCCTGATGTAATCGTATTCAAAAAAATTACCATTTTTACCGTGTACAATTCCGTCGGCATTGATTTTTCCGAAAAGCGAGTACTCAATCTGATTGTTCATTCGAATGAAAAAGCTTCTGAAGCCCAGATGGTCGTTAATGAAATTGTTATAATTGTTTTGAAAGTCTCCTTCCATCCAGCTTTCATATGTAAGCACAGGTTTTTCCGTTTTCGAAAAGCTTCCGTTAAGGGGTTTTATGCTGAAGATACCTGTTATGGCCTGTAATGCCGGTAGCAACAAAACAAGAATAAATGGCAATATGATAATTTTTCTCTTCTTCATTAAAACCTGAAATAAATAAAAGGATTAAAACCAGAAGAAACCATTGAACTATATGATAGTACAAATAGAACTAAGGCTACTAATGACATA
>PKSZ01000740.1 GCA_002869425.1 Marinilabiliales bacterium | reverse complement strand
CCAAATATTCCTCTTCAGCATCAATACTTACCTCAAAACCACCCTCATCCTCATCAGTATATACTTCCTTTACAATCTTATTATTACGCACATTTGTTATTGATAGTTTAGCAACTATTGGTTCACCTGTTTCCTTATCAACAACATTTCCTGTATAAATCATTCTTTTACGTGCTCTTTCGTAATCAGGAACTTCAGAATAATAGATATCATCACTAAAACCTCCATTATTCGTATAAAATATCTCCGATAAATCCTTATTAATATATGCAAAGCGGTCGTTATATTCTGTACTTACAAATTCTAACAGTCGAGGTTCGGACCAGGTTTCAGATAATGTATCAAATTTAGATTCATATAAATCAAATCGTCCTTTACCCCCTCTTCTTATGCTTGAAAAAAGCATAGCTAATCCATCAGGTGATATCTTTGGTGCATCCTCACAGTTTAAATTTATTGGAAAATCTACTGCTACCGGTTTTTGCCATAAATTACTTGTATCTTTATGTGAACAATATATAGTATAACATTGCTCACCTTGTTTTTTAAAGAGTTTAATCCTTACAAAATACAGTGCAGAATTATCTTCAGTAACCGAAGGAAAAGCATCATACTGCTTACTATTAACCATATAACTCAAATTAATTGGTTCTGACCAAATTGAGTCCATGCGTTTACAGTAAAAAATGTCCATACTACCCATACTTCCGTACATATCCGATGTAAAATATAATGACTGACCATCGTATGATATACAAGCCCCACCAATGAAGTGATCTCCTTCTTCATAATCATTAATTTCCTCTATATACCTTGGATCACTCCATATATTATCATGTAAAGTAGATTCATACAATCTCCATGCTCCGGTTCTATCTGATTGAAATATCATTGTCTTACCATCTTTTGTAAATGATGGTGCATATTCAGAAAAATGAAGCGTATTTACATTATTTAAGTTTTCATAAGATTGTGAATAAGCAAAACCACCAAACCCAATACTCAGTATTATTACAATAACTATAAGATAATTTCCCATGAGATTACAAATAATTATCAATAGTTTTCTTTTCATTTAATAATATACCCAGTAAAAAAACGTGACTGCCATTTACATAAGTATTTACTGCACCAAACGCTCTAATATAAGTATAAGCCAATGAAAATTTCGAATATTTAAATCCAACTGAATAATGTAATGAATTAAATGTTCTAAATGATAAGCCTAACCAATAATTACTTTTATAAATAATTCTGGGATTAATGTCTAATTGCATCCTTTTTGTATCATACGATTTAATATATGCCGAAGCTTGAATTTCAAAATCATACTGCATTTTCATTTTATATCCTGCACCTGCATATAATCTTGGTGGGTGAAAATAGTCAGGAGAACTTTTCCCAAAAGATAAGGCATCCCCAAACAACTGTGTTACTGAAAACGAAAAGAAAAACTTTGTACTATAGTAATAAATACCAAAGTTCGACTCTGGCATCACTACGGGACTCCTTAAGTTCACAACAGCCTGATCCATTACTAATTGCAAGTCGTCAATGTTCTGATCAAAGGAATATTGATATATCCCCAAAGAAAGTCCAAAAGATAAATTATGATTATTAAGACGATCAAAAACAAGATGATATGCATATGAAAAACTTCCCCCCATTCTTCTAAATGGACCATTTACATCATTAAAAACATAAGCTCCCAATCCAACCCTACCTGTTCTTTTTATATGACTTGTTTTTTGAACAATGCCTGACTGATCATATTTACCAAGTCTTGAAATACGAGAATGCATACTTAAAACTTGCGTGCCTGGATATGATGAAAACCCTTGCATTTGCGACAAGCTTTGAAGGCGTATATCAAAGCAATGATTATATCCTGCAACTGCAGGATTAATCATAAAGTTATTATCATTATACAATGTATGTATTGGTACCTGCTGCGCATAGGCTACAACTGGAATTATTGTGAATAATATATATATCAATTTTTTAATCATTATCTCACAATTGATACTATTCCTGTAACAGGTTCATATTCTTCATTTAAAATAATTACATAATAATAAGCATCCATTGGAAGTTCCCGACCGTTATACCTACCATCCCAAGGCTCCGCATATCCTTCTGACTCAAATACCATTTGCCCCCATCGATTAAATACTTTCACACTAATTTCTGGGTATAAATCAACATTTCCAATTAACCAAACATCATTTAGTCCATCGCCATTAGGTGAAAATAACTCTGGTATTTGTTGACAATTAATATTACTCTCATCAATAATAAAAGTATCAATTAAAGTACAAAAATTAACATCCTGCAACTCTATAATATATGTCCCTGGCGATAAACTACTCAAACTCTGCACTTCAGATCCATTAGACCAACTAAATACATATGGTAGCGTACCTCCTGTAACATTCAAATTAATTTCTCCATCATTTTTATCTCTGCATGAAACATTTACAATATCAGTAACTATCTCAAGAGCATAAGGCTCATTAATTGAATACGAGTATTCTTTTACGCATTGATTTTGGTCGCTTACAGTTAAATAATATTCCCCACCTGACAAACCCGACAATATAGAATCTGAACTACTATTCCATGACCATAATAAACTTAATGGCTNGCTGTGCCCCTCCCGAAATATCCAATTTTATTTCACAATCCTCAGCACCAAAACAGGATACATCTGAAATACTATCATTAACAATAATAGATGGAACTATTTGTAATATTTCTACACTTTCCATTGATGTACATGCATTAGCATCTGTAACAGTTATTGAATAAACTCCTGTGCCAATACCATAAAGACTTTCTGTTGTTTGCCCAGTAGACCAATGTATTTCATAATTAGGAACACCTCCTTCTATCAAAACATCGATACTGGCATCTAAGCCATTCTCGCACAATATATCTGTATGATTTTCACTAATAATAATTTCATTAGGAGAACTAAGCTCAGTACTATCTTTTTGAACACAACCATGACTATCGGTTACAGTCACAATATAAACTCCTGCTGGTATATCGTTTATAACAGGTTGAAATTGCCCTGAACTCCATTGGTAATTCAAATATGGAGCTGATCCACCAACGATATATGTCTCAATGCTGCCATTCTGATCTCCAAAACAACTTAAATTCTCTTTCAAAAAATATATTTCTATTGGATTTGGCTCTAATACTTCATGTGTAAAACTACTTGTACACAAATTAGCGTCTGTAACAGTTAATGAATAAATACCTGCTCCTATTTGTTCTATATCTTGATTAATTTCACCATTTGACCACAAATAAGAATATGCTGGTGTGCCTCCTTTAACTTCTACATCAATAGCTCCGGTTAATTGCTCATAACATAAAATACTATCACTTATTCCATCGATTGTAATCGGTGCATTTGGTTGAACAATAGAAATAGTATCATACATTCGACAACCTTCGCTATCTGTTATTGTTAATGAATACTCTCCTGATGAAAGATTGCTGATATCCTCACTCGTAAATCCATTAGACCACTCATACAAAAGATAAGGAGGAGTACCGCCTGAGACACTAATATAAATTAAACCATTATCACCTCCATAACAGCTCACGTTCTGTAAACTATCCACACTTATTACAGGCATGGAAGATGTTGATATTAATGTTTGAACAGTATCTGTATTACTACAACCATTTCCATCAGTAAATGAATAAAAAAGCTCATAACTACCAGCAGGCAAAATTGAAGGAGAAAAAACACTATCTGTTAATGCAGGACCTGTAAAAATACCTCCGTAAGGCATACTGGATAGAGTATCATCAATAGCAGTAAAACAATATTGTGACTCAAGTCCAAGTAAAAACACATCTGGTATCGTATCAATATAAACCATATTTGTATCTACATTTGAACAAATACCATCAAAATATGTATAAGTAACTTCATATTCACTTGCAGGAGTTAATAAATTTATAAACAGTGTATCATTAGTTACAAAGGGACCAGAAAATACTCCTCCAACTGGAGATCCCATTAATTCAACCGGCTGACTATCTGCACAATAATTATCATCCAGATTCAATATTTCAACTACAGGCAAGCTATATACACGTATTCCTCCATAAATACTGTCTGGACAGCCTTGTGCATTGTAAGCTGTTAATTTTACAATAAAAGTATCCGGGCTAGCATAGTAATGCTCTGGATTATATTCTTGCGAAGTAAATCCATCACCAAAATCCCATTCTAAAAAGTATGTACTATCAGATATTATAGTATGATCCGTAAAAAAAGCTGTATCTGTATAACAAATGTTATTTGTACTAAAATCGGGAACTGCAAGTGGTAAAATAGTATCATAAATAGTTGTATCAGAATAACAACCCAAATCTGAATATGCACGATAATAAACAGAATAAACACCCGCTGTATCATAAGTATGCACAGGATTTTCAACCAAAGAGCTATCTCCATCTCCAAAATTCCAATAGAAAGTATCTACACTTCCCATACTAATACTTGTATTGGCATTAAATTGTGTTTGAGACCCATAACATGCAAAATCAAAACTCGGATGCAAATCCGGTAATGGAGCATTATACCTTACATCCCATAAAGTATCATTTGAAACATTATCATCATTTGCAGCAACTATCCAGACTTGGATATTGTATGTTCCCTGTGTTGAAAAATCATACAAAGAATCAAACGAATAAACAATATCATTATTAATAGAACCACCAATAAGTTCATAAACAGGGTCTCCTCCATTGACTTGATAAGCAACCCAAATGTCTTCAAAGGGGATATCTCCAAACTGCCTTAATTTGACACTAATAGTATCAATTCCAGTCAAATCACAATTCCCCAGAGGACGAAGTAGTTCTACAAGCCCAAAGTCAACTGTAAATTCATCAACTCCAATATCTGGTGCAGAAGAATTTCGAATTTCATTATCAAAATCAAGAAGTACGGAAGCAATTGGTATACCTGCTCCATTAATGGCTCTTTGGTATGGGCGCATCTCCGTATCAGTAACAAAATATGGATTTACACTAATTGTATTGGCATCTCCCATTATTGCCATTGACCAATCATTGATATCATAATAAGTATCACCATCAAAATAGCCAACTGTACCAGAAGAAGAATAATGATCATTATAATCCCACAATGAACCATTAACTATCGTATCTAAATACACTGCCAAACCTCCTCCTCCATTGGAAAAAATATTATTCTTAATAGTGAACTCATTTCCCCCTTCTACCTTTAGCGGAGTTCCATTAAGAGGATCAATACTTGTAATATTTACACTATTAAATACAATTTTAGTTCGATCAGCCCCTGACAAAATATTAAAACCTATACCCAAACCTGTTCCTCCAATATGAATGGAGTTATTAGCTATTAGATTATCCTGACCTTCTACAGTTATACCTACTGTGTTTGCATTATCAATAATTCTATTCAGAAATAAATTTGTACTATCAGCTCTTAATCGAATAGCCTCGCCTTCTACATCATGAATATAGTTTTCATTTATATCTCCGTGTATTCCATCGATTTGGATAGCTGTAGCTGATGTATTATATACTTCATTATAAGATATTGATAAACTATTAGGTGCATTGTTGGTTCTTATGCCATTTTGAGATGTATAAATTATATTTGAATCAATTATAACAGAACCTGAACAGTCATTTACTTCAATTGCGACTCCATTTTTATCTGTAGCTTAACAAGTAACTGTATTATTACTTATAATCGGATTATCAACAGACTCGACCAAAACTGCATACCTTGCACTATTTCCTGCAGCCTGAATTGAATTTTGAATTAAAAGAAACTCTTTACAATTGTCTGCAACTACTGAATATTAAAAATCATCATGCCCCGAAGCGTAGACTGTATTATCTATACAAGATATGATACTATCATTATTTAATTGTAATGCTTTAGCCCAATCATAATTTGTTGCAACAGCAGAAAAGTAGTTTCCTTCTATATTTCCATTGCTACTATTGCTAATAATCCCTGCTTCTGTATCAAGAGAAGAGCTGTTATCAATTGTATTACCAATCAATTGATAATTAGTAACCGAATCGATAATCAACATTGGCATTTGACTATTTAAAATAGAAAGTGAATCAACCTTACTAAAACAGACTAATTCTTCTAAATTACAATTTACCATCCTAATAAGAGAATCGTTCGAATTCGCATAAGAAATAAATTTTTCTTTAATCATGCAGTTTTCAAAACTAAGATTCTTTCCTGATCCCTTAATAACAACACTAGTATCCCCTTGTAGTCTATTTATAAATATATTTTCAAAAGAAATATTCATTGAATGATCTAACATTACTGTATAGTCATTATCATCATCATTCAGGTAATACAATATCTCAACTGCTGAACTATCTTGTGACTCACCAACAAATTGAATTCTATTTGTATCTGTCATACCTGAAATATCAGACAAGAAAAGTTGATTATGATAGACTCCATCCCTTACCATAAATGTAACATCACAAGAAATACCTGCTGTCATAAGTATATATTCAGCTGCATCAAAATTTATAAAATCAGCATCTAAGCCACCTATAGTATATACTCCACAAAGTGTTGTTCCCAAATCATTCATCTGAATAGTATCATTCAAATGGTTGCAATCTTCTATTCCATTTGGTAAATCAACCCATGCTTTTATATCATACAGATCACCAGAAACAAAATTATATGATCCAATAGTAACTGTATCTACTTCATTATAAGACAAACTACCATACCAATAAAATGGAGCCTGACTCATTCCATTTATACTCCATTCTATTTGAACTGAATCTAAAACTGTTGCAGCTTGATTACTCAACTCAACTACAATGCTTGTTAATCCCTCTGAAAGCGGATTAATTATATTAACAAAATCATTTAATCCCGCATTTGGAGTGCATGCTGATGCGTCACATTCCATAGCTCCAATATCAGGAGTTACAGATCTTGCAGAATGAAATATATCTTCATCTATCCAAATTACGGGATCAGCAGCATCATTAATCAAACCCTGATTAAAACTAAGGTCAGTATTACTTGTAAAAAAAGGATTAACACCCTGTGAATGTGCATCCAGCCCAGTGCTTTGTTGCCATGCGTTTAGACTTGTTAACAAGTTGTTCTGAAAATAGCCCAATTTATTATCAAGACTATAATACGAATTATAATCCATATCCAGATTTGACATATCAATAACACCTGAATAAACAGAATACCCTTGTCCTGTATTTGAGAAAATATTATTTTTTATTGTATTATTGGCTGAAGACTTAATACAAAGAGACTGTGAATTAATATTTGAAGATACATTGTGAATACTATTATGTAATATTTGAGAGCTCGCAGACAAAGAATCTATAAAAACACCTTTACTAGATCCTGCACCATAGCATGCAATCCAGTTATTATATACAGAGTCATATTTACTATTTATAATAAGCCCTGCACCATCCTCAATTCTTAAAATTTGATTTGCAAATACCTTAGTTGAATCTCCCTGTATTTCCATTCCAGTTCCATGAATTTCATACAGGTAATTATCATAAAACTTGGCTTTTAATCCTTCAACAAGAATACCTGTACTAAATTGATTATCACGTTGAATTCTTGTAATCTGATTATTATTAAAAACTCCATTAAGCCCTTGCGCTACTCTTAATCCTATTAAGCCACACGAATCAATATGATTGGATGTAATCATTGTTGAATCAGAGCCAACTTCAATATAAAGGCCATGATCGCGCATTCCATAGATATATGAAGAATCCACCTGAACAAATCCAGTATTATCTCTCAGATATATACCATGGCCTTGCTCTTCAGGGTTTATGCAAAATATTGAATCTTTTCGAATAATGATACTATCTGAATCTAAGATCTGAATTCCAATCTGATTTGGATAATCATCATAATCAACAATTCCGTCCACTCTAATTCTATTATTTAGTATCTGAATATTCTCATTTTGATTAGCGTAAATACCAATTGCTGCATTTTGTCGACGAGCTCTACAGTATATGGAATTAGAATCTATCAATACATTAGAACACTTATCTAAAAAAATGCTTTGAGCATTATAATAGTAAGGCTGACTATAAAAATTATTATTACTCACGGTAATATTATTACAAACTGCCAAATCAAGTACGCTAAACATAGGGTATATTGAACTACCTGTATAATAAGATGTAGAGTTTTGCACTAAAACATCTGTTATTGTATCTGCAATTAATCTTCTAAAACTCGAACCTTTAACAGTCAAAGAACTGGCTTGATCAACAACTATATCATTATCTACATTACTCGAATCAATTAAATATTGTTTGCCATAAATGCCTATGGGATTTCTAATTGATATACTTCCATTATCAATATTACATTTTCGAAAAGTAATACAAGAATCTACAGAATTTGGTTCAGAGATAACATCATCCACAATCCAGCATCGATCAAATAAAATATTATGTGATTCATTATTAATTCTGATTGCCTCATATGAAATACTGGAACTCGTACTCGTATTTCTGTAAAATTTAATCCCTTTAAATGTTACATAGTCAGCTCCATCAAGTTTAACTACAAAATCGTTGGTTGGGTTTGATGGCGTATATCGTAATTCACAAGAATTACTATCTAAACTATAACTTTGAAAAGTAATGGTTGCAGTATCAGCATTACCTACAATATTTCCCAATCGAAATTGCTCATAGAAAACCGTATCTTTCAGAATAAAAGTAACATCGCAACCTACTCCTCCGCCATTTAAAGCTGCCTGAACCTCTGCCATATTTACAAAATCTGCAGTATCCCAGCCCACAGTATAGGTTCCACAAAGCTCAGTTCCCAGATTATTTTTCCAGATGGTATCATTCTGTGGTGCGCAATCTTCTATGTCATTTGGAAAATCGGTCCAGGCTTTAAAAGAATACAAGTTTCCAGATTCTATTAAGATACTCCCAATGGTAACTGTATCTGACTCTGCATTGGCTAAGTTTCCTGCCCAAACATAAGGCGTTTGTGAAACTCCATTAACTTCCCAACGAATCGTATCTTTGATTAAAGCTGCATTACCAAAGTTAATGTGTGAAACTTTTACGTCCAGCAATCCTGTTGGCAGCGGATTTGTAATCTCAACAAATTGCAACAGACCAGCATTGGGATCGCATGGAGAACCTTCAAATTCAATAGCTCCCACATCAGGTGTTACAGCATCGCGCATAACAAAATCAATGTCTGCATCAATTCCAGGAATTACCATTCCCATATTGTCAATAAGGCCCTGAGTTGGTGTCAAGTCAGAAACAGATACATAAAAAGGATTATAATATGCAGAATAAGTTTCTTGATTAATAGCAGATTGAAGATCACTAAAGCTAGTATAATTCAACGCATTAAAATAGCCTACCTTTTCATTAAAACTATAATAAACATTATGATCAAGAGTATAAGCAGATAGATCATCCAAAGCAAAATACCCGGCATACCCTTGTCCATTGTTTGAAAAAATATTGTTTACAACTTGTACGCTATCTCCACCTTCCAGTTTTAAAGCAATACCATTCATTTCATCACTGCTATTTACCATAACAGAGTTGAATGCCACTAAAGATGAATCAGAACCTTCATTTATTTGCACTCCTATTGCATTTCCAAGACCTTCCAGTGAAAAAAAGTTATTGGTAACTCTTGATTGCTTACCTTCAAGAAGAACACCAACTCCTTCTGATTGTTTTAGTAGTTTACTGGCATTTATAACATTTCCAGTTCCGGATAAATAATATCCTTCTCCAATGAGCTCTATACAGCTATCCCTTTGAATTGTGTTATAATCACCTGAAACATTAAATGCATAAGTAGTTTCAAAAATATTAATATCAGAAAACTGATTATTTGAAATAGTATTATAATCACCCTGGATATTTAAAATATATGATAAAAAATCACCATCAAAAATCCTGTTATTTTCAATTACATTCGAATCAGACAATACTGCTATACCTGTTGGGTGAGGATTTCCACTATATGTACCATAACCATTCAAATCATTAATAATGTTATTGCCACAATATGAGTTATTTGCATTTAAAAATATTCCTTCATATCTACGAAAATTTTGTATTTCATTATTTGAAATATAAACAGAATCCCCTTCAATATACATACCCCTATCATTGAGATGAACCAATCTATTGTTAGTAATATCACAAATGGCTCCCAAATTATTATTCAAATATATCCCTGTAGAATAAATTGATTGAATATTACAAGAATCTATAACTGCTGAATGAATTGGAGATGAAATTCTTATTCCGTCACAATTATACTCATAATTAGAATCTAATGTATCTGCTGTAAGATTAATATCATATGCCCCATTTATCTCAACACCTCTTTTGGGAGCACAATGCTCACTATTTGGAGAATAATAATTTCCATAAGAAAAAATAATACTATCATTTTCAGAAAGAAAACCATAAGCAGTTCCCTGCCGATATCGAAAGGCATAAAAATAATTTGCTTCCAAGTTTATAAAACTATTATTACTTGTCATCAATGCATGAACATGGTATGGACCTGAACAAATATTTGTTGACATAGAATTTATGAGTTCAACATTATTTCTGAACAATAAAACTGTATCACAATTCTCAATTTTTACTCCATATAATATATTATTTGAACTCTCTGAATGAAAAACATTATTATCAAATAGATTTAATTGTTGAATGGATCTATATTTAGATTGTTGATAATAATTATTCGTTATGATAACGCTATCTGCTTTTGCTGAATCAGGAGCGTAGATAAATACATCCTCAAGTACATTTTGATCTATTCGAAGTCTATTATTACATGTTGTAACAGGTGAATAAGTGGCTTTATCTATGATGCAATTCTGAATTGTAATATCATGCGAATTACCAGTAATTACAAACGCAGTATCCCCATTTTCGCGTTGAATAGACAAACCTTTAAATACTACAAAGTCCGGATTCTCCAATTTCACTGTATAATCGTTTATAGGGTCTGAAACCGAATTTTTAATCACCACTTGTGAACTATCACCGCTTTCACTTTCAAATGTTATTGTATTAATACTTGAATTTCCCGGAATATCTTCGATGTGTATTTGCTCATTATATATCCCATCTCTGATCTTAAACACTATAGGACAATTTATCCCAGATCCTTCCATGGCATTCACCGCATCTTCAATTTCAATAAAATCTGGTGTAATACCGCCAATAGTATATGTTCCACATAATTCAGAATATACATATTTAGAAACTGTATCATTATATGCATTTAAATCAATACCTCCATTGGGATTTTCAGTCCACACTTTTATCCTCCTTGTTGCACCAGCAGGAAAAGAATAACTTCCAATAACAATTCCTGTCAGAGAACTATCGAATGGTAAAGCACCAGACCAATTGTAAACAGGCTGTATGGTGTCATTCACAGACCATTGAATATCTACATCATTAAGTGTTTCAGCTCCAAAGTTTTTTAAATTTACAATGATATTATGCACTCCTGCAGTTAAAGGAACAGATGGATTTGTAATCGCTGTTACACCAGCATCCGAAGCCAACGGAGCATAAATGCGAATATTATCAATTGCCCAAAACAAAGCATCATTTGCAGAAAATCTAAAACGAACAGATGCATTGGTAACACCACCAGCAATAGTTGAAATATTAATCATCTCGCTGGAAGAGTTTTGAGTTGAATCAGTATAAATCATTACTTCAATCCACTCATTCCCATTAAAAACTTCAACAAATCCTTGAGCACCTGAACTTGCGGCAAAAAAATGATCGAAAAACAAAAATATATTATTACTAACAGAACAATCCATTGAGGGAGATTGTAAGGCCACATTTTCACTAACTCCATCCTGAGAATACCACTCACTATCAAAAATTGCAAATACTCCATTTACAGGAAAGTTAATTATTCTAGAACCTGGATTATCAAAACGCCAAACATCCTGAACCTCACCTGAAATTGTATTGTTTATCCAGCCTACAGGAGGATTATTACTACTGGCAGTAGAAAAATCCTCATTCAAGATATACGTCTGTGTAAACCCTTCAAATGAAAAGAATAGAATTATACTTAACACTAACAAATAATTCCTCATGCATAACCTCCCTGCAATGTGAAATTAATTTTTTTTTACCATTATTTGCTATAAATTGTAATTTTTTCCTTAGAAATACTCATATGGTAAGAAAAACTCTTCACAATCTAGTTATTTTAACCCTAAGTGTTTTTATACATTTTGTTTGTTATGCTCAAGATAAAGAAGATAACAATAAAGAAATTCCATCAGTAACTGATCAATCGTCAATTTATAATGCTCAAGCTAAGAATTACAGAAAAACTGATTTTGCTAAAAGCATACTATATGCTAAAAAAGCCTTAGATGATGCAGAAACCCATAATAACGTTAATGAACAAATCAAAGCATATATGAACATGGGTGATGTTGCATACTTTCAATCCAACATCCCTGAATCCCAAATCCATTATTCTAGTGCGTTAGAGCTTTGCAAACAAACGGTCAATGATACACTAAAAGCAGATGTGTTAAGCAACATAGGCAGCAACTACATTCATTTTGGTGATTTAGAAACAGCAAAGGTATATTATCAGGATGCTCTTTTACTATACGAAAAAGCAGAAGACATAAATGGAATAGGAAATACATACAATAATCTTGGTATAATAAATTTATATAACAATGAACTACAGGAGGCAGAAAATAACTTTACCAAAAGTATTGAATTAAAAAAAGAGATTGATAATCAAAAAGATGTTGCTTTAGCATTGAATAATATAGGTGTCTTAAATAAAGATCTGAACAATCCGGAAGGAGCATTGACCTATTTTGAAGAAGCTGAAATTATATATAATGAATTAGAAGATCATAATGGTATGGCAGAAGTTAATAACAACATTGGACTAATTCATTTTTCGCTAGGAAATAATAACACTGCTTTAAATTACTTTAAAAAAGCATTAAAACATGTAAAGAATACAAACAACAAAAAACTTCTATGTGAAGTTGGCATTAACTGTGGAGCAGTTTATGAGAACCAGGCTAGATATGAAAAAGCAATTAACCAATACCATGAGTCCCTTGAAATTGCAGAAAAAATAGATAATCAATCATTACTAGCTCATTCCTGCAACAATATCGCCAACATTTACATGAAAATGGATAATTATAGCAAATCATTAGAGTACCTGCTAAAATCTGAAGAATTATTTACTGCAATTGGAGACCAGGAAGGTATTGCTCTATGTTATATTGGACTTGGAAATATATATAGCAATATGGGATTAAATGAAAAGGCTATTGAATATTATAAATTATCAATGGTGGTTAATGAGTCTCTTGGAAAATCAGAACGATTAGCTGAAATCCACCAAAACATTGGAGCATTATATGAGTTTAATAATGATTTAGATCTTGCAAAAGAACACTATGAAGCCTCATTAAACATTAATAAGGAACTGGGATTTGAAGACAAAATAGCAAAGAATTTAATGACCTTAGGCTCAATTTACAAGATAGAAAAAAAGTATGATAAAGCAGAGGTTTTTTATAAGAAAAGCTACAATATTGCAAGACAGCTAGGCCAGAAAGAAATTCTTGTTCAATATTTTAAAAATATGTCGGAAATTTATTATGAAAGAAATGATTATAAAACTGCTATCGAGTTTTTATTTGATCACAATTCAACTAAAGATTCTATAATCAATAAAGATATCAATAAACAGATAACAGAAATAATGACCAAATACGAATAGGAGAAAAAAGAACAGGAAATTGAAAAACTAAATATTGAAAAAGAACTTAGTAAAACCAAAATCAAACAGCAATATTTCATTATCTATGGTTTCATTGGCATTTTTGTTCTTATTGTTTTTGTACTTTTTCTAATCATCAGACAATTCCAACAAAAGAAGGCCGCCAATAAATTACTACGCTCTCAAAATGATATTATTACTGTACAAAAGAAAGAAATTACAGACAGTATAAATTACGCTCGTCATATTCAAACAGCTATTCTGCCGAGTGAACTGACAATTAAAAAATATTTACCTGATAGTTTTGTGCTTTACAAGCCAAGAGATATTGTTTCAGGAGATTTTTACTGGATTACAGAAAAAGCAAATCGTATTATTTATACTGCCGCAGACAGTACAGGACATGGAGTTCCAGGAGCATTTATGAGCATTATTGGATCATTGCTACTTGATATTACAGTTGAAGAAATTACTTCAATGAATGCAGCAGATATATTAAGTAATCTAAAGAATAGACTTGTAAGTACACTAAACAGAGATGGAGATAAAGTTGTTCAGGATGGAATGGACATGGCGTTAATAGTTCTTGATAAATCAGAAGAAAAATTGGTTATTGATTATGCAGGTGCCAATAACCCACTTTATATCATTAATAAAGGTGAATTACAAGAAATAAAGCCAACCAAAATGCCAGTTGGCTTCTATAATGGTGATAAAAACAGAACTTTTATAAATAATAGACTGAACCTACAAAAATCAGACTTACTGTATATCTTTTCTGATGGCTATGCCGATCAATTTGGTGGTCCAAACGGTAAAAAATTCAAATACAAACAATTAAAGAATTTACTATTAGAAATTCATCATTTAAATTTACAAGAACAAAAACTTATACTTGATCAAAAATTTGAAGACTGGAAAGGAGAACATGAACAAGTTGATGATGTTATCGTAATGGGCATTAGAGTATGACACAAACCAATTGGTATTATGAAATTGGGCTAAGTACATGACAAAAGTTTGATACATTTCTTGTAATCTACTGTTTTTCTGTTAAGTATCACATGTGCAAAAAAGTTTAATCCATATTTGAAGAAGCTCATTGCTCTTCTTCCATG
>PKSZ01000273.1 GCA_002869425.1 Marinilabiliales bacterium | reverse complement strand
TAAAAGATATTGCCAAAGACTTGATTTTGCTTTATGCAAAAAGACGAAAGGAACAAGGATTTCAGTTTTCTCCCGATTCTTACTTATCAAAAGAGTTAGAGGCTTCATTTATATATGAAGATACACCTGATCAGGAAAAGGCTACAAAAGCTGTAAAAGAAGATATGGAAGATGCTGTGCCAATGGATAGGCTTGTCTGTGGTGATGTGGGATTTGGAAAAACAGAAGTAGCAATCCGTGCTGCTTTTAAGGCCGTTGCAGACAGTAAGCAGGTTGCCATTTTGGTGCCAACTACAATTCTTGCACTTCAACATTATACTACATTTAAGGAAAGACTGAAGGAATTTCCTTGTACTATTGATTATATCAGTAGATTGAAATCAAGCACGCAGCAACGTGATAGTCTCAAACGTCTTGCTGCAGGAGAGATTGACATTATGATTGGTACGCATAAACTTGTAGGGAAGGATATAAAGTTTAAGGATCTTGGTCTATTGGTTATTGACGAAGAACAAAAATTTGGCGTTTCGGTTAAGGAAAAGCTCAAAAAAATAAAATTGAATGTTGATACTTTAACTTTAACGGCTACACCCATTCCAAGGACTTTACAATTTTCACTTATGGGTGCACGCGATCTTTCAATCATTAATACACCTCCACCAAACAGGCATCCAATTGTTACAGAACTTCATACTTTTAACGAAGATATTATTCGTGAAACAATTTCATATGAATTGGAAAGAGGAGGTCAGGTATTCTTTATCAATAACCGGGTTCAGAATATTGAAGAGATCAAAGCAATGATTGATCGCATGCTGCCGGGAATCAAAACAGTAACAGCTCATGGGCAGATGGATGGTCCTGTGCTTGAGAATATTATGCTTGATTTTATGGCTGGCGATTATGATGTATTAATTGCGACAACAATTGTAGAGAACGGTTTGGATATTCCTAATGCAAATACTATAATTATTAATAATGCCAACCATTTTGGATTGAGTGATTTACATCAGTTGCGTGGACGGGTTGGACGATCAAATAAAAGAGCATTTTGTTATCTGCTGGCTCCACCATTGACCATGATGACTCCCGAGGCAAGAAGACGTCTTCGTGCAATTGAGGAGTTTTCAGATCTTGGTAGTGGTTTTAATATTGCAATGCAGGATCTGGATATAAGAGGTGCAGGAAATTTATTGGGTGCTGAGCAAAGTGGATTTATTTCTGATATTGGATTTGAAACATATCAGCGAATACTCAATGAGGCACTGCTTGAACTTCGTGAAACTGAATTTAAAGATTTATTTTCAGGAAATGAAAATGATAATGAAAAAGAGCCTGAATCAGAACCGGAAAGCTATGTGAATGATTGTGTGATTGATACGGATTTTGAAGTTCTTTTCCCAGAATCATATATCAGTAATATCTCAGAACGAATCAGACTTTATCGCAATCTGGACAATATTGAAGAGGAGTCTGCCCTGGTTGATTTTGAGAAACAGTTGATCGATCGTTTTGGCGAATTACCACAGCAGACAAAAGGTTTGTTAAATATTGTACGATTAAGACGAATTGCAAAAAAAGCTGGTTTTGAAAAACTTATCTTGAAGCAACAAAAGTTTGTTGGCCATTTTGTTGCAAATCCTGAATCATCGTATTTTAAATCATCAGTATTTTCCCGAATTTTGCAGTTTGTTCAGAAAAACCCTGCAGCCTTCCGAATGCAGGAAAAAAGTGATAAGTTGAGCTTGGCAGTTAGCAATATAAATAGTATTCAGAAAGCTATCGACTTATTAGATAAAATGCTTATTATTGAGCAAGGACAGGACTATTCGTAAGCTCCCATTTTGAGCATTGCAACTTCTTTTTCACTTAAAAATCTCCATTTTCCCTTGGAAAGATTTTTCTTTGTTAGCCCTGCAAAATACACCCTGTCCAGTTTGGTAACTTTATAACCAAGGTGCTCAAATATTCTTCTTACAATTCGGTTTCTTCCAGAATGTATTTCAATGCCAATTTGCTTTTTATCTTCTGTGTCAGTGTATTGTATTGCATCAACCAGAATATTCCC
>PKSZ01000610.1 GCA_002869425.1 Marinilabiliales bacterium | reverse complement strand
TTTTTATATTCTCCCTCAAACATCTTTTGTCCATCGCTGTAAAATCCTCTCCAACTACCCACCTTCATATAGTTTCTATAGGCTCCCTCTTCCTTCAACTGACCGTTTGTATAATTCTCTTCGTATTTTCCTGTTCCATTCTTTATAAGCTGATTTTCCTTTTCATCCCACAAATTCATCAACAAGACTGTACTGGCACTATCTTCAATATTCTCCTGCTTAAATGGTTTTCCATTTTCATAGTAATAGGTCCAAACACTATCTGCTACTCCTTTATTATATTTTCCGGAAGTTTTCATTTTTCCGTTTTCATACCATTCCTCAAATTTGCCGTGCTGTACCCCAAGTAAAAAATGACCCTCGCTCTTTTTCAATCCATTGTAAAAGTAATAAATCAATGCTCCACTCAATGAACCATCAAAAAAGTCTGTCTCCTGTATTAAATCACCTTTATAATTATAATATTTCCATCTTCCCCATTCGGATCCATTTTCAAGATATCCATGACTTTGTAACACCCCATTATCGTAATAACGTGAAATGGTGTCTCCTTCCTGAGCAGATGCTTCCACATAAAACAACACAACTCCAATAACTATAATTGAAACTAATTTTTTCATACTGTTCATGAATATAAACTTAAAATTATTGCCAAGTAACCAATTTTACAATAAGAACTCTAATCTCTATTCAACAACACAATATCTCTTTCCATATCATATTGTGAAACATACAAAATTCAACTATAATTTCTGATTCTGAGCATATAAATAGCTAATTTTACACAAAATTTATAAACAAAATAATTATGGAAGAGGCCAAAGAAAAAAAGATTTTGTTTGATTTATTCCCTCCGGTAAGTACAGATGACTGGGAAGATAAAATCATCAAAGACTTAAAAGGTGCTGATTACCAAAAAAAATTAGTGTGGAAAACCAATGAAGGGTTTGAAGTTCAACCTTATTACAGATCGGAAGATTTAGAAAAAACACAATATGCCAAGTCATCACCAGGACAGGCTCCTTATCTTCGTGGAAACAGAGCAGAAGGAAATGATTGGTTTATACACCAGGACATTAAAGTTAAAGATATTGACGAAGCCAATAAAGAGGCATTAGAAATACTAAACAAAGGTGTTAATTCACTTGGATTTGTATTTGAAGAAAAATGCATTGCCAATCAGGAAGATTTTGACCGGCTGGTAAGAGGTATTTTCCTTGATTCCACAAAAATATCATTCAAATCAGGAAGTGAAAGTCCTGATTATATGGTTATGCTGAAAAATAATGTGGAAAAAAGAAAATTTACTACTAAAGATATACAGGGCGCAGATGATTTTGACATAATTCTTCCGCTTACAATAGGAAAAGGATTCTACAACAATGATGTAGATAAAGCATTTGAAAGATGTAAAAAAACACTTGATTTTGCTGTAGAAAACTTGCCTGCTTTTAAAGCCATTACAGTTCATGGAAACATCTTCCATAATGCAGGAGCCAATGTAGTTCAAGAGCTTGCCTATACCATTTCTAATGCAAGCGAATACATATCAAGGCTGGCAGACATGGGAGCAAATGCAGAAAAAATAGCAAATTCAATGCAATTTGTTTTTTCCGTTGGTTCAAATTATTTCTTTGAAATTGCCAAGCTACGAGCAGCAAGAGTACTATGGTCACGTATTCAAGAAGCATATGGCATAGAAGAAGCTAATATTTCTGCCATGTCTATTCAAGCTGAAACTTCTTTATGGAACAAAACGATATATGATCCATATGTAAATATGTTGCGTTCAACTACAGAAACCATGTCTGCTGCTATTGCAGGAGCAGATTCAATAAATACGCAACCTTTCAACAATATTTTCACTTAACCAGACAAGTTTGCCAAAAGAATTGCCAGAAATGTTCAGCTTCTGCTAAAGGAAGAATCATACTTTAACAAAGTTGCTGATCCTGCCGGAGGTTCCTATTATATAGAAACTCTTACCCAAAATTTCATTGACATGGCCTGGGAAGAGTTTTTAAAACTTGAGGATATGGGAGGCTATATTGAAGCATTTAAAAAAGGCT
>PKSZ01000700.1 GCA_002869425.1 Marinilabiliales bacterium | reverse complement strand
ATGGAGCAGAGACCTTGTATAATTCGGGAACAGGAGGTTATGTTTCAGGAAATAATGCTTATTCAGACAAGTATAAAGCTGAGTATTTTCCTATTTCTTCAGGTGAAAGTATTCAGATTGAAGGAGCATACATTAAGTTTGCCTATGCTACAGGAATTGGTAATTGTCCTGTGTCGATATGGAGTAGCGCTGGAGGAACTCCTCAAACAAAACTGGCAGAGATACATTTATCGATTCCAGACATTAATTCGGATGTTGCGAACAATTTAACAACTTTAGTTTCTTTTGATTCACCTGTTACGGTTTCAGGTGGATTTTTTATTGCAGTAGAACTACCTGTTTATACAGGAGATACAATTGCTATATATACCAATCATGAGACGAATGCATATTCAAATACGGCTTGGGAAATGAATAGCAGTGATCAATGGATCCCATACAGCACAGGTTGGGGAATGTCATTAAATCATAAGATTTCGGCAATAACCTGTTTACAAACAAATATGAGTGAAGTGGAAAACAATCATATAGCTTCGCTTTATCCTAATCCTGCTAATGATCAGGTGATCATTGATTTGAAAAATAGTATTCAGGGCCCCATCCATTTGAATGTCTATAATTCATATTCTCAATGTGTTGATATACAGAAATTAGATACTCATGCTATGAAGCATATTTCAATTAATACATCTTCATACAGGAATGGACTGTATTTAAGATGTATTAATTGAAATATGCTTNTGTATTTTTTTCATATATTTACTAATGAAAAGCAATATTCATTAAAAGTTTTTATTAAGCATTAAGCAACTATTATAGATAAAATTACGTCAATTGAACACAAGTATAATTAACTGTTAAAATCATGAAAATTTCCTTCCGGATTTTGCTATTTGCAGCAATTTTATTCGCTACAACATCTTTAACGTATTCTCAGGTCAGTGAAGGAGGTATACCTCCTTCATTTAAAAGTAATCTGTCAAAAGATATTGATCAGATTACAGTATTGAAACCCAATATGAAAGCTATTCAGGAAGAAGATGCTTTGGATACAAAGAATGGTACGATGTATCGTGTGTCCAGGTTAATTCCGGTAAATCTGAATATGGAAAATTCTGGTACCTGGTCCGAATTACCCGATGGAACCCGAATTTGGAGATTGAAAATATATTCAGAAGATGCAAGGGCTTTAAGTTTGCATTATAGCACATTTGCTATTTCTCCGGGATCAAAACTTTACATCTACAATGAATCTCAAACTCAGGTTGTGGGAGCTTTTACAGAAAATAATAATATAGATGGGGGCTATTTTGCAACAGAGTTAATACAGGGTGATGCATTGGTGCTTGAATTCGTATTACCAGCTCATAGAGTAATGGTTACATCAGAAATTGAAATTTATGCAGTTGGTTACGCATATCGTGGTGTTGATCATATGTTTAAAGGTTTGAAACAAACTGGTTGGGGAGGTTCTGATCCATGTCAGGTAAATGTTAATTGTAGTCCGGAGGGAGATAACTGGCAGGATCAAAAAAGAGGTGTTGCTGAAATATTTGTTATTGATGGATGGAGTGGTGGTTTTTGTACAGGTACGCTAATTAACAATACAAGCCAGGATTGTACACCTTATTTCTTAACTGCAGATCATTGTGGAGGAACAGTAGCAGCATCCGATATGGAACAATGGGAGTTTTATTTTCATTATGAAGCTCAGGATTGTGCAACGCCGGCAACGGAACCAACAGATTATGAAACTATGGTCGGTTGTTCTCTTGTTTCCAGGGGAAACCAGGATGGAGGATCTGATTTCTTACTACTACTTCTTAGTGAAGATGTTCCGCAAACTTATGATGTTTATTTTAATGGCTGGGATATTTCTCCTACAGGTAGTATGAGTGGTGTT
This sequence comes from Marinilabiliales bacterium, assembly GCA_002869425.1. GTDB lineage: Bacteria > Bacteroidota > Bacteroidia > Bacteroidales > BM523 > BM523. Next base: position 914 of record PKSZ01000700.1, on the reverse strand, counting down.
GGCATTCATCATCCGGCAGGAGATATTAAAAAGATTTCAACTTATGATTCACAACTTACAACAACTACATGGAACTATAATCAGGGGGCACCAGATGCCCACTGGGCTGTAACATGGGTTGAGACAACCAATGGTCATGGAGTCACAGAAGGTGGTTCTTCCGGCTCTCCAATTTTTAATGGTTCTAACGGATTGGTTGTTGGAACATTAACTGGTGGTGGTTCTTATTGTACAGCAACCAGTGCTCAGGATATGTATGGAAAAATGAGCTATCATTGGGATGAAACTGTTCAAAATGTGCCTTCAGGTGATTACACTCTGAAACCATTTTTAGATCCGGCAAATACAGGGCAAACAACGCTTCTGGGAACAAATATGCCATGCGGAACAGCTACTTTAACTGCTGATTTTTCAGGTACGCCAACAACGGTAGCAGCAGGTGGAACGGTTGATTTTACTGATCTTTCAACAGGTGGACCTACTAGTTGGTCATGGACTTTCGATGGAGGAACTCCTGGTACAAGTACTGATCAGAACCCCGCAGGAATTCAATATGATACACCAGGAACATATGATGTTACTCTCGAAGTGAGTGATGGAACAGATACTGATCCTGAAACAAAAGTTGGATATATTACGGTAACAAACGGAGGAACAACACTAGATGCTGATTTTGTTGCTTCTGCAACCAATATTACAATCGGAACCTCCATTGATTTTTCTGATTTGTCAGCTGGGTCTCCAACAAGCTGGACCTGGACATTCGATGGTGGAACACCAGGAACAAGTACCAATCAGAATCCTACAGGCATAACTTATAATACCGCTGGTGTTTATGATGTTACATTGGTCGTTTCTGATGGTACGGATGATAATGAGGAAATAAAAACAGGTTATATCATAGTTTCAGATCC
>PKSZ01000492.1 GCA_002869425.1 Marinilabiliales bacterium | reverse complement strand
TTTGGCTCAGACCATTGATCTCCAGAGTGATATGACTCATAAATATCCCCACCTGTTAGCTCATTGTTGGTTCTAAACATAAAAAGCTTCTGACCATCTTGAGTAAGTGAGATACAGGCATCATGTGTTTCTGAATTAACAGGTCTTCCAAGGTTTACAGGTTCTGACCATTCTCCAATTTTATTTTTCGCCATATATATATCTTCAAAATACTCACCTCTTGGATCCTTCGCATCACTTACACCACCTTTTCGACGTGAAGTAAAAAGCAAAAAGCGCTCATCACTGGAAATAACGGGTACATAATCTGGATAAGGCGAGTTTACCGGTGCTCCAATATTCTTAATCACAGCACTGCTTTTATTGGCTATCATTTTCTTTGCTGTTATTGATTTATCAATTAAAAAATCGAGCAAACTATTATCATAATTTTTAACCCCATTATAATTTTTGTAATCCCTAAAAGCTTCAATTGCATTATCGAATTTTTCCTCTGCATGATAAATCCTACCTAGATAATAATTTGCTGCAGGAAAATCTTTTCTCGCTGTTTCCAGATATTTCTTAGCGCCTGTAAAATCACGAACTGTAAAAAAGTAACAAACACCCAGTTTAAAATTGATATCAGTATCTGAACTATCAGAATAATACAAATCAAGATATATAGGAAAAGCATCGTAGTAGCTATCATAAGAAAAATAGTAATCCGCTTCTTCAAGTTTCTTAATAAACGACCTATCGTTTTGTGCGAATGTAACAAAAACAGGTATGGTCAGAAAAAATAGTAAACTTATTAATCTACGCATAATCTTGCATATTGGTATATATTATTTTTACTGAAAAATAGCAACAATGTTTCTATAATGCTAAATTTTTATCAAAAAACAATTCACATCAGTGCACCTTAACAAAATCAAGTTCTGTAAAATCAAAATCAGGATTGGGAACATCAATCAACATTTTTTCTACTTTCCCAAGTGAATTAATTGTAAATGTTAGCTTGCCTTCTGGTAAAGAAGGAAATGCTTTAAACTATATTTTGAAAGTATCATATTGCCAGTGCTCTAATTTTGATTTGAATACAGGCGCAGGCTTAAACTGCACAAACAATTGGTCATCAGTAATTTTCACTTCCGCATCACCATACATTTTACTCGTATAAACACCTGTATAATCTTCAAGAGCCAATGATGGTTTCGATTTAATATTCCTGCTTTGCTCCTCTTTTTCAATTGAGAGCTGTTCCATTTCCTTATTCCTATTTACCAGCTTATTCATGATGGAACTATAATTCTTTCCTTCATAATCCATCAACAAATCAATAACTGTATGCATTAAAGCATAAGGCAGATAATTCATGCTATTCGTCAAAATCACAACACCAAATTTTTCTTCAGGAACCAAAGCAACCTGGGAAATCATACCATCCAAACCACCACTATGATTTACAACTTTTCTGCCGTGATAATCAAATAAGTCCCACCCCATACCATAAGTATTAAAATGAATTGATGGAAAAAGAAAATGTTGCATATTGCTCACATTCTGAACCATATTTGACGACCAAAGCTCTTGTTGTATTTCCTCTGGCAAAATAACTTTTCCATTCCACGATCCACTTTCCAGTTGCATCAGTAACCAATGATTCATATCATTTACGGTAGAGTTAATACCTCCGGCAGGCGCTATATTATCCCAGCTGATATAATCGATAGGGATAACTTTATCTTCTTTTGTTATATGTGGTATTGCCAGATTGCTATACCCTTTTTGAAAACGTATGGATATGTTGGTATTTTGCATTTCCAAAGGTTCAAAAAACCTATATTTGAGGAAATCGTCAAAGCTGGTATCCGTAATGGCAGGAATAATCTCTCCTGCTGTCAGAAACATCAAATTTGAATAACCATAGTGACTTCGAAATCCATATACCGGTTTTAAATATTTTATCCTTCTAATTATTTCCTCTCTGGAATATGAAGTACTATGCCAAAGCAAATCTCCACTAAATGTGGCAAGTCCACTTCTATGACAAAGAAGATCTCTTATCGTAAAATTCTGACTAACATACGGATCATAAAG
>PKSZ01000481.1 GCA_002869425.1 Marinilabiliales bacterium | reverse complement strand
CCCTGCAATGAAGCACAAAAGGGGTGCAGTTACACCAATGTTTAAACGTGTTGCTGACGATTCAAAAATTATGCCGACGTACAGGCATGATAAAATTGGAGAGATTCCTCAAGTAAGAAATACATTTGGTTTTATCAATACTGCATAATGCTATATCCATACCGTCTCTAATAGCACTGTCTTCGTAGGTTTGTCGCAGTGTTTTGTTTACAATTTCGTTCAGCTTGTCCAGTATTTCAGATGGCTTTCTTAGCTTGAATTCGTTTACAGCTCTATTCAGACCATTATATCCAATCACACTGATAATTGCTCCCGGCACACCATGTCCTGTACAATCTACGGCAGCAAGGTATATTTTGTTGTCGATTCTTTCAATCCAGTAAAAATCACCGCTCACAATATCTTTTGGCTTATACAATATGAAAGAGTCTTTAGCTATATTGAAAAAATGCTTGTCGGGAGGTAGGATAGCTTCCTGTATTCGTTTTGCATATTTAATACTGCTTGTAATTTCAGCATTTTTAGTTTCAATTTCCATTTTTTGATATGCAAGTAGCTTATTGTCCTTTCTCTTGATTCGATAACTTCTATATATAAAAAACATTAAAAGCAATAGGATAGCAATGCCTACAGATAGGAAATTTCGCATCACTTTTTGTCTTTTAATCTCCTCTTCTTTCAGTATGTCTTTCCTTTTTTGTTCAAATTCTTTTTCTTTCTGAAGCTTGTCAAAACGATATTTCATCTCAAGTTGGGCAAGCTCTTTTATCTTCTCTGCATTGATTAGACTATCGTACGTTTGTTTATAGTTTACATATTTTTCATAGGCATTTTTGTAGTCTTCTTTTTCTTTGTAACAATCAGACAACAACGAATAAGTGAGCTTCATATTTTCGAGCATCCCCATTTCTTTGCCGTAATCGAGCGCTTTCTCTCCGTATTCGATAGCTTTATCAATATCTTTCTTTTTATAAAACAACAGGGCTATATTGTAATAGCATTTGGGTAACTCCCCTTTATTTCCTAATGAAAGGTACATTTTAAGGGCTATTTTGTAATTCTTAAGTGCTTCATCAAAGAACTGATGAATGGAGTCTGATTTGCCTGCATAATTAACTCCGATGTTGTGATAACAACTTGCAATACCAAACTTATCGTTAAGCTCTTCACGTATTGCCATGGATTGTTTATGGGAGGCAAGAGCCTGATCGTATTTTTTTTGCCTTTGGTAGATTAGACCCATATTATCAAGACTGGCCGCCATTCGTGTAATATCCGATAAGGCTTTGGCCATTTCAATGCTTTTTTGATAGTACTCAAGAGCTACTGTGTCTTTTCGCAAGTAGAAATAACTTATTCCTAAGTTGTTGACACATTTTGATAATAGGTTTGTATCCTTTTTTGATTCTCCAATAGCAAGAGCAATCTCATAATTTTCAATGGCTTTCAAATAATTTCCCTGAAACAGGTAAATGTTACCAATGTTATTATACGCATCAGCAATTCTTAATGAATCCTTGATATTTTTAGTTATTGAAAGAAATCGTTGGTAGTTATCATGTGCTTCGGAATAATTTCCGGCATCTTCCATAAAATACCCAATGTATTGGTAGGTGGTGGCAAGGCCTTCCTGGTAATGATTGTTTGTAGAAAGCTTTAGTGCTTCATTTAGATATGAACGTGCCAATTGTGTATCTGAATATTCATATTCAAGAAACATTTCAAGAAGCAGATCTACTTTATTCTCTGCATCATCATTAGGATCTTTTGTGGTTTGCGCATGTATTTTTGGAAAAAGTAATAAGCAAAAAACAAAGCCCAGAAAAAATGTTTTCCAGTGGATCATAAAATTAATCAATTACCTTTCCTTTTAAGATTACTTTTTCTATCAGGTTGCTACCATATGCATATGGCATAAAGTGGTAGTTGGGTATTTCCTTAGTGATGAATACATTGGCAATTTTTCCTTTGGAAATACTTCCCATTTCTTCACTTAATCCCATAGCATACGCTCCATTAATTGTAACCGCGTTTATTACTTCTTCGGGGAGCATTCTTAATTTAATACACCCCATAGACATAAT
>PKSZ01000283.1 GCA_002869425.1 Marinilabiliales bacterium | reverse complement strand
GTCCGGACATCATTCTGGCTCCCATTGGATATCCCATTCCCCATTCTTTAGCTGCTTTAGCATCAGCTTCTCTTACTTCGGGGTGATTTGCCAAACCAAGATAGTTATTCAAACTCCATATTAAAAGCTCCTTGCCCCTGAATTTCATTCTTGGAGCAATCTCTCCTTCAAGCTTTGGAAACATAAAGTATCCATGCGATTCATTAGCGTACTGGCCTAAAGGACTATTATCCAACGTTAGTTTCTCAAAAATATCCACAATATTGATTGTTTTAGTTAAAATCTAGTTTTCTCTACAAAAATAGCTTTTTCAAAACATTCAAACAATGTTTAATAAGGATAATGAAAAAGAGATTATCAACAAATCAATGTTTCTAACCTATCCTGAAAAGCCAAAACCAGTCATTACCTTTAAGGATGCTGGTAAAATTTTAAAATGAACCGGCGTTGTGTAACTTGTTGGCTCACCGTCGTAATGTCCTTGCAGGTCATTCTTATAGCTTAAAGTCAGCTGGCGTGTTTTAAGAATTGTTATGTATTTGGATTTATGGGCTGTTTTTAGAAATAAATGAATGGCAAGAAATGGAAAAAGGTAGATAGGAAATTTCTTAACGATACAAACATCTATTAAACCATCTTTTATGTTGGCAAGAGGAGCAATATGTCCATTATTTCCATATTGGGTGCTGTTTGCCAGGCTGATAATAAAAGCCTTAGTATTTATCTCTTTTTCTGAAGTTTGTAAATGATATTCCTTGTTTTGATACTTGAAAAACTCTTTTGCAATGATTTTTATATATGAAATGAATCCTCGTTTTCCATAATTATCAAAAAGGTGGGCAATGTGAGCATCAAATCCTATGCCTGCCATGTTTAAATATATAGTATCATTGGCTTGTATGGTGTCAATTTTGTCTATCCTGGATTGATTCAGGTTTTGAATTGCATTCTTTATTTTGAGCGGTATTTTCAGATGCCTTGCCAGTCCATTTCCTGAACCTGTAGGTATTATTCCCATTGAAGTTTCACAATGTATTAGTTGTGATCCGACCTCATTTACAGAGCCATCGCCACCTACAGCAACAATTATTTCATATTCTTTCTTATTCTCTTTTGTTATCTCTTTGGCATGACCAGCATATTCAGTATAGGCAATACTGTAATCAAATAATTCCTCATCAAGATACTGCTCAATCGCTTTTTCAACTATTTTTTGTTTTCCAACACCGGAAATAGGATTGATAATGAACAGAATATTTTTCTTTTTAGTCATTGTCCGGCGTAAGTTGATTGTTTATTAACCTGTGGTTATAATCCTGAATAATGGCTTTTGTGGCATTGAAAAGTTCTTCTTTAAGAGGATGATCATATTTTTTGAAGTTCTTTTGCAGCATGCTGTCATTTTTGTATTCATAGAAACCATGCATTTGCTCTCCATCAAAGCTAAGTAGACAAGAGTCTTTATATCCCACATACATTGAACTTAGATAATTGATGCAGTATTTGTACTTGCTTTTTTCGAAAATACTTGATCCGTAGGCAAGTATGGTGTCATTAATTCCTAGGTAATCAATTACAGATGGGTATATATCCAATTGTTGTACCAGTGAGTCTGATTTCCCTTTTAGAGCTGAGTCAGACGGACAGTAAAATAAAAAGGGGATTCTGTATTTACCTATGTAGTTTGTAGAGTAATTGCACCTTGTAACAGTTGTATGATCTGCGACAATAATGAACAAGGTGTTGTTATACCAGCTTTCATTTTCAATGGATTGAAAGAAGTTTTTCAGACAATAATCTGTATATCTGATAGCAGTCAGGAACATATCTTCTTCCTGAGGGATTTTTTTTAATGTATTTTCCGGAATTAAATAAGGATGATGAGAACTTAAGGTGAAAAGACCTGCCATAAAAGGCTTAGGACATTCTTTTAGTTTTTCAGCCGTATAATTCATGAAATACTCATCATATATGCCCCAATTGCCATCGTAATGTGCGTCATTTCCATATTCTGTTCGACCAAAATAGTCCTTAAAACCTGCAAGCCTGGTATATGTATCAAATTTCATAGAACCATTTGTGCT
>PKSZ01000522.1 GCA_002869425.1 Marinilabiliales bacterium | reverse complement strand
GAAACAGTATCTGCTTTTGATTGTAAAGTTGTGAATGAAATGGATTTGGGAAGTCATGTTTTGGTTATTGGAGAAGTAAACCATGCTGAAGTAATAAATTCAGAATTACTTCCGTTAACTTATTCAGCATATAAGAAAGAGCGACAAGGTTTTGCTCCCCCAAAAGCTCCAACTTTTATTGATCCTCAGATTTTTGAATAAATGGCACGTAAAAAAGAAAAGAAGAAAACCAGTTTTTGGAAAGATTTTGGTCTGGGCTTCAGAAGCTATGGTAAAGCTTTTAAGCTATTGTTTTCAACAAGGATGGGCTTTGCTTTATTCGTGCCCCTTGTTCTATTGATTGTACTAATCTTTGGGGGCTGGGAGTTAAGATCTATGCTCAAGGATTATGTGAACGATTACCTTATGGATGTTACAACTCTTGATAATGCCAATACTTGGTGGAAGGAAGGATTATCCTGGATGCTGCAAGCCATGATTACCATAATTTTTGGAGTATTGTTTTTCCTTATTTTTGCCTATTTCGGAGGGTATATTGTATTGATGATATTGTCACCAGTTTTGGCTTTACTTTCAGAAAAAACCGAAGAATTGGAATTGGGTACAAAATATCCTTTTGATATTGTTCAGTTAGCAAGAGATATTTTCAGGGGAATTGGAATAGCCTTACGTAATCTGTTTTTGGAGCTGGGAATCATGCTGTTGGTTGTTATAGCAGGTTATGTTCCAGTAATTGGTTGGATTGCCAGTGCTTTTGGCTGGATTGCCATGTTTTTTGTTTCCTCATATTTTTATGGGTTTTCATTTTTGGATTATTCTCTTGAGCGAAGAAGGTTGACTGTTAAAGAAAGTGTAAAGTTGATCAGGAAAAGAAAGGGCGTAGCTGTTGCCAATGGTATGATTTTTTCCTTCGTGCTGATGCTTCCGGTAATAGGCGTAATTCTGGCTACCTTTTTTGCTGTAGTTTCAGCTGTTGCTGCTTCCATTTCAATGAATGAGGTTTTTGAGACAGAGGAAGAATATAAAGATATTCCTCAAAAACTGATGGCAAAGAAAAAGGAATTGAATGAAAAAAATTAAATTGTCATTGGTATCATACCTGAATACTTTTCCCTTCTTATCTGGGATTGAAAAGTCTGGCTTTATCAACCCTGAATGGATTGAAATTGTATTGGAAACTCCCAGCCAATGCGCTAAAAGTATTCTTTCAGGTAGCTCTGATGTAGGTTTGTTACCCATTGGTGCATATTTGACAACTGATCAATCTAAATTTGAAGTAATTACAGATTACTGCCTTGGTGCTGAGAATGAAGTTAAGTCGGTATTGCTTTTGTCGGATATTCCTCTCGAAAAAATAAAAACCATATGTCTTGATAGTCAATCTCGTACATCCAATTTGCTGGTACAGGTGCTGGCACACGAATACTGGAATCTGTCAGCTGAATTTATTTCATCAGAAGAAAAAGTTACGAATGTTGAAGTGGCAAAATTGTTAATTGGCGATAGGGCTCTTGAAAAAAGGAATCATTTTCGCTATTCTTATGATCTTGCAAAAGAATGGTTTGATTTTACTTCCTTACCTTTTGTTTTTGCATTATGGGTAGCCAAAAAGGAAATTGCAGGAAGAATTGAGGATGCGCTCAATAAATCTATAAAGTTTAGTGAAGATAAAATTTCTGAATTGCTGCACTATTACAATTTTCCCAATGTTATTACTTTTGAAGAGGCATATGCTTACCTTACGCGGGATATGAGTTATAGCCTTACACATAAAAAAAAGGAAGCAATCGAAAGATTCAGTAATTTGGTAGTGAAAAACAACTTGGTTTGATTGCTTTTTTGTTTTATTTTTTGTCAGATTTTAACTACTTTAGTCGAAATTGTAGGAAAAGCATTTCATCATGAGAAGATTACACACCCTTTTAATTGCTTTCATAATAACTTTGATTATTGCACCGGCCTTCACGGTTGTATCAACAGCTCAGGAGACAAATGGAGAAAGTGAAAGTAGCAGAATGAAAATGGCTGCCGCAAGAATGCGGGCAACCAACGAAGATTATTGGGGAGCGCTTAGAATTTACAGAGAG
>PKSZ01000199.1 GCA_002869425.1 Marinilabiliales bacterium | reverse complement strand
TGGTTACAGGGCAGGTTATTACGAAACTGCAGGCGATAGGTTGTACATTCACAATAATGACAACGATGAAGAGGGAGCCATGATCTATGGTGAATTTGACAACCAATATCTCAGGCTCAATGCTCACACTCACATTTCAAATCCTGTAAATAGTGTTGCTCAAAACGGACTCATTATCGACTGCGATGGAGAAGATACAGATATACCACTTCGTATCAGAACAAACAGCACTCCTTCTGCAATTACAGATGCTGATACCAAATTTATTATTGAAGGAGGAGGAAACGTAGGTATTGGAAATGCCAATCCAACCTACAAGTTAGACCTTGCTACAAATTATGTTGGAGCAGCCGCTAAATTTTTCAATGATGGAGGAAGTTATAGCAGACATGGCATATATATACAGGCTGGAAGCGACGATGCCTCAGGCGACATTTGGTTTATACGTCTATTTGATGGAAATGGAACTGTAGTGGGAAGTATCAAATCTACAAACGGTACTGTTTCAATTGATAATAGCTCAGATAGAAGATTAAAGAAAGATATTCACGACACAAAAATCAAAGGTCTTGATATTGTAAATAACTTAAGGGTTGTAGATTTCAAATATAAAAATACTCCCAATGCCGAGCATACAGGATTTATTGCGCAAGAAGTTCTTGATTTATACCCATATATGGTATCAAAAGATCCGGAAACAGGATACTACAGCATTGCGGATACGAAATTAATTCCTGTACTGCACAAAGCAATTCAGGAACAACAAAAACAAATTCAGCAATTGGAAGATAAGGTTGAAAAAATAAATCAACTGGAAAAAGAAAACAATGAATTAAAAGCTGAAATAGAAAAAATTAACAACATATTAAATTGCTCAGCAAAAAAATAAATTATGAAAAAGCTGTTTGTTATTGGTTTTATTTTCATATTACTCACATCTGTAAAAGCCCAGAATGTAGCTGTTTCAGATGATGATGGATATGTTGCCAATCCGTCTGCCATGCTGGATGTTCAATCCACAAGCAAAGGTTTACTTATTCCAAGGCTGACCACTGCTCAAAGATTATCTATCGGTCCAAAACCTGAAGGTTTAATGGTGTATGACACAAACAAAGATCATTTCTATTTTTACAATGGTGGCCGTTGGGTTAATGTTGCTGCAGAAAACGACACACTTTGGTCAAGAACTGGAAATAATGTGTACTTATACGATCCCAATGCAAATCTTGGAATTGGATCTACAACACCCAGCGGAAAACTTGAAGTAAAAGCGAATCCCACTACTGGAACGGAAGAACCCATTTTCAATGTAATAAACAATGCCGGTGATACAGTTTTTGCAATTTATAATGAGGGAGTCAGAATTTATGTTAACGATGATCCTGCAAAATCGACTGGAAGCAAAGGTGGTTTTGCTGTGGGTGGTTTCTCTTCAGCAAAAGGAACAGGCAATGAATTTTTAAGAGTAACGCCCGATAGTGTGAGAATCTATGTCAATGAAGATTTTGTATCTACCAAAGCAACAGGTAGCAAAGGAGGATTCGCTGTTGGAGGATTTTCTGATGGTAAAGGAATGACACCCTACAATTATCTTTTTGTAAACAATGACAGCTCAAGAGTTTACGTTAGCGACTCTGCAGCAGGCTTTAGTGTTGACAATATTGAAGGAGGTGGTTCTTCTGGCCTTTTCAATATAGACGTTGATAACTGCTTTATTGGTGACAATGCTGGTAATTCAACAAACCCAATCAAAATCGGAGATTTCTCAAACTGGAAAGGTGTTGGAAATACTTTCATTGGAAATCGAGCCGGATTTAGCAACAATGATGGAAAATTCAATCTCTTTATTGGATTTGCAAGTGGTGCAAAAAACACAGGAGGTACTGCTCACCATGGAAGCTACAATACTTTCCTCGGATTCGAATCCGGGAAAAACAACATTTATGGTTTCAATAATATTTTCCTTGGATACAGAAGTGGTTACAATAACGTTGGCGGAATAAATGACGAAGGTAGCTTCAATACTTTTATTGGTTATGAATCTGGAATTGAAAATACAGAAGGTCAGTCAAATACATTCCTCGGATATCAATCAGGATCATTCAATACAACCGGGATTCACAATACTTATGTTGGAAGATGGACAGGAGCTGGCAATCCAGGAGTTGGAACTCCGGGATCAAACGGGTCTTACAATGTTTTCCTGGGAACAGAAGCAGGAAGGTATGAAGTAAATTCTTACAGGCTTTGCATAGATGCCAGAAATACATTAAACTATGAACCCCCTTTAATTTACGGTGAATTTCAACCTGTAAACAACAAAAGAATTGTTGTAATTGATGGTGATTCTTTAAATAATGTGATGGATAGAACATTCTTCGTAAATGGAGATGCAGGAGGCTTAACTCCATGGTTCAACGATAGTGACCTTAAAAAGAAAAAAAATGTATATACAATTGATAATGCTTTACATAAAGTTAACGAGTTAAGGGGTGTTTATTATCACTGGAAAGACAGTGACAAATATGGCTCCGGCCAACAAATGGGATTTATTGCACAGGAGGCTGAAGACGTTGTTCCTGAGGTAGTTGAATCAACAAATAACAATTACCAAATGTCCTATGCTTCTCTTACTGCTCTTCTCGTAGAAGCAATTAAAGAACAACAAAAAATTATTGAAGAACTCAAAAAAGACAATACAAAACTTCAATCAGAAGTAAATAAAATAAACTCACTCCAAAGTCAAATTAATGAATTGAAAAGCATTTTGGAGGTAAAAGCAAATAAATAGTGGATTTAATAATAAATCATATAATCGGTAATTTAAAATTGTACAACTATGAAACTTAAACTGACAACTATTGTGATCGGTTTACTCTTCTTTTCAGGCCTCGCGTTTGGGCAGAAGGGTATAACGAACAATGGGGCTAAAATTGTCGTCACCAGTGGAGGGATCATTAACATTACCGGAGGAACTGACGCTGATTATACAAATAAAACCAGCGGCGGAACTGACGGTAGAATTGATCTCGACGGAAAAATTAAATTGGAAGGAGATTGGAACAACAATGCTACTTCCGGTGAGGTATTTATTAACGTCGATAACGACGGTGAGGTAGTATTTGATGGTACTGCAGCACAAGTTGTTGGCGGTACTTCCACCACACGTTTTGAGAAGCTTACACTTGTTAATGCCAGTGGACTTACATTGGCAAATAATACCAAAGTGGAAAGCACGCTTTCTCTGACCGACGGTAGAATTACCATTGGCAGCACAAAAAACCTTACTTTAGGAGTTAATTCAAATGTTACAGGAACTTTCTCTTCCGGAGAAATGATTGTAGCTACCAGTGGAGAACTCAGAAAAGAGTTTTCATCAACAGGTAGTTTTACATTTCCTGTTGGAGATGTCTCAGGTACAGCTGAGTACTCTCCTGTTACATTGAACTTCACAAGTGGTTCATTTGGATCATCTGCTTATGCAGGTATTCAGGTTACAGACCTAAAACATCCAAACAATCTTTCATCAACAGGTTATATTACAAGATATTGGACATTAGACCAAAGTAATATTTCTTCATTCTCTTGCAATGTTTCAGCAACTTATTTAACTGCTGATGTATTTGGTACCGAATCTAATCTTTTTGCTGGTCATTACAATAGTCCAAACTGGGTTAAAATGGACGCCGCTAATACAGTAAGTAATTTACTAACCGGTACAATGACAGAATTTTATGATGTATCAGGAGGTGATATGGCCATGTTCTGTGCCAATTCTCCTGCAATAGCCAGTACAGTTGTTGACGTCAGCTGTAATGGTGGTGCTAATGGCACCATAAATCTGACAGTCTCGGGAGGGCTGGCACCCTATAGCTATTCTTGGTCGACACTAAATGGTTCAGGGCTGGCCTCTGCAAGTGAGGACCAGTCAGGGCTTAGTGCCGGCACATATGATGTTACAGTCACCGATCAAAACGGTTGCTCTTCAACATCATCGATAATAGTTGATGAACCCAACCTTCTTACTTCAGGTATATCAGGAGTTGACATCCTGTGTAATGGAGACAATACTGGTTCGGTAGATTTGACTGTTTCAGGCGGTACTTCCCCATTCAGTTACATCTGGTCATCAGGAGATAACACCCAGGATATCTCCGGACTAAATGCAGGAACTTACAATGTAACTGTATCAGATTTCCTTGGTTGCCAAACAACCAACAGCATAACACTTGTAGAGCCACAACCTATATCCTCAATAATTATTGGAACAGATGTCAGCTGTTACGGAGGAAATGATGGTTCTGCAGACCTTACTGTTTCAGGAGGTACTCCAGGATATTCATATTCCTGGTCTACTGGCGCTACAGTAGGAGATATTTCAGGCCTTTCGGCTAATACTTATAATTTAACAATCACCGATAACAATAGTTGTACAGTTACCGACAATATCACTATAAATCAACCTTTAGAACTAAATTTAACTTTTACATCTACAAATGTTAGCTGTAATGGTGGAGCAAATGGATCAATTGATCTGACCCCCGGAGGAGGTACTTCACCTTACACCCAGATTTGGAGCAATGCTGCAACAACAGAAGATATTTCAGGCCTTACGGCAGGAACATATTCTGTTACTGTAACTGACAATCACGGATGCCAGATTACGGGTAACAAATCCGTAACAGCACCAACCAGTTTAACAGCAAGCATTGTTAAAACAGATGCCTTATGCAATGGTAGTAGCGATGGTACTGCAAACTTAACTGTAGGAGGAGGAACTTCACCATACTCTTATGCATGGTCAAATGCAGCTACAAGTGAAGATCTTTCAGGTCTGAGTGCCGGAACTTATTCAGCAACTATAACTGATGGTAATTCTTGCCAAATTACAACTTCAACAACAATTAATGAACCTGCTGGTCTTAGTTTAACCATCACAGGAACAGATGTTAATTGTAACGGAGGTAGTAATGGTAGTGCTACAATTAGTATTGTTGGCGGAACTCCTGCTTATACATACCTTTGGAATACAGGACAAACTTCTGGTAATATATCAGGATTATCAGCAGCAACTTATACTTTAACTGTAACTGATAATCATTCTTGTACTGTTGCAAATAGCGTAACAATAAATGAACCTGCAGCACTTACTGCTTCAATAACAAACACTGATGCAAGTTGTTATGGATACAATGATGGTATTGCAGACCTAACCGTTACAGGAGGAACAGGCCCTTATGAGTATGCATGGAGCACAGGTGAAACAACTGAAGATATTGTTAACTTAACAGCAGGCAATTATTCTGTAACTGTAACAGACTTTAACAATTGTACTACAAATACTTCAGATATCATCAATCAACCTACTGAAATTGCTCTTACTACTTCTGCAGTTGACGCAACTTGTGGATTATCTGATGGTTCTGCAACTGTTTCTGCATCAGGTGGAGCTGGATCCTACACTTATAACTGGGACGATCCTCTTGGCCAGAATACTGCAACAGCAGGAAACCTTGGAGTAGGAACTTATAATGTAACAGTTTATGATGCTGCATTCTGCGAGAATACGGCTCAGGTAGGTGTTAGTGAAGTTGGAGCTCCATCTCTGGCTGTTAGCTCAGTTACAGATGTACAATGCTATGGTGGATCAGACGGAATCGTAACAGTTACTGTAAGTGCAGGAACACCAAATTTCACGTATTCCTGGTCTAACGGATCATCAACAAGTAATACTCCAATTACAACCAATACTGTATCAGGTCTTTCAGCAGGAAATCATTCTGTAACCGTTACAGATGCGGGTGGTTGTATTGCAAGTATTTCAGTAAATGTAACTCAACCAACTCAACTAATAGCAAGTATTACAGGAACAAACCTTACATGTAATAGTTCCTGTGACGGAACAGCTACAGTAATTCCTTCAGGTGGTGCCGGTGGTTATAGTTACGAATGGAATTCAGGATCACCTATAACACAAACAGCAACAAACCTTTGTGCTGGAGTTCAAACTGTTACTATTACTGATGTTAATGGCTGTACTTTAGAAAAAACAAAGACACTTACAGAACCAGCTGAACTTACAGCTTCTATACTTGGAACAGATGTAAACTGTAATGGTGAAAGCAATGGAGCTGCTGAACTTATTGTTGCTGGAGGAACTCCTACATATTCATACAACTGGTCAAATGGGAACAACACTGAAAACATTTCCGGCCTTGCAGCAGGAAGCTACAGTGTTACTGTAAATGATGTTAATTCATGTGAAGCAATAGCGTCAATTACCATTAATGAACCGTTAGAACTAACAACAACAATCTCAAGTTTTACTGATGTTTCTTGCTATGGTAATTGTGATGGTTCAGCAGGACTAAATGTTGCTGGAGGTACAGGTGCATACTATTATAGTTGGTCTTCAGGTGGGAATACAGCTATCGAAAGCGGACTTTGTGCCGGGATTCATACTGTTACTGTAACTGATGATAATGGATGTGAAGATTACAACTCTGTGTCTATTACAGAACCAACTGAATTATCAGCCAGCTTTATCAATACCAATTTAAGTTGTAATAATTCAGGCGACGGAGAAATCGATTTAACTGTATCCGGTGGTACTCCTGGTTATTCTTTTGAATGGTCAAATACAGAAACAACGGAAGATATATTAAATCTAAATTCAGGAACTTATAGTGTTACCATTAATGACACACATGGTTGTGAAGTAATTGCCAATTCTACAATCACGCAACCAACACCACTTACTTCCAATTTCACTGTTACAAATGTTCAGTGTTATGGAGGAGCTGATGGAAGCATCAACCTTATTGTAAATGGTGGCACACCTTCATATTCATATCTATGGAATGAAGGAACAACAACAGACAATCTTTCAAACATAACTGCAGGAGCGTATTCTGTTACTATTACGGACGCTAATAATTGCGAATTGATTAGTAATACCAATGTAACTGAACCTGTTGAGCTAACTGCTTCCATATTAGGCGAAGATATTAGCTGTTATGGAGCTAACGACGGCTCTGCAACAATTTCAGTTAGTGGTGGAACACCTTCATATTCATATGCATGGGATCATGGAGCTACATCAGGTAATATTTCTGGTCTTGCTCCCGCAATCTACACTCTAACAGTTTCAGACGCATACAATTGTGAGGTTATTGAATCTGTTACAATTTCAGAACCTGCCTTGTTAACATCAAGTCTTACAGGAATAGATGTGAATTGTTTTGGCAATTCTGACGGTAGTATTGATCTTGTAGTTTCCGGTGGTACTACACCACACAATTACTTATGGAGTAATGCTAACACTGTGGAGGATATCTCTAACATTCCTGCCGGCAACTATTATGTAACCATTAGTGATGCAAATGGTTGTGAGATTGAAGATTCTTATACAATTAATGAACCTACAGAACTCCTCGCATCATTAACAGCTACAGATGTAGCATGTTATGGTGAAAATACAGGCGATATAGACTTAACTGTATCTGGTGGTACACCTACTTACAATTATGCATGGGACAATGGTGAATCAACACAAGATATCACAAACTTGCTTACAGGAATATACACTGTAACAATCTCTGATGCAAACAATTGTGAAGTTGTTGTTTCTGAAGAAATCTTCGAACCTACTGTTCTAACCTCAAGTGTGACAACCAATGATGCTCTGTGTTATGGTTCAAGCAATGGTTCTGCTGAAATTTCAGTTACCGGAGGTACACCAACCTATTCTTACTTATGGAATACAGGAGCTTCATCTTCTACTATTTCAGGTTTAGCTGCAGGTAGCTATTCCGTAACTGTTACAGATCAAAACAATTGTGAAATCATTGAAAACGCAACAATAGATGAGCCGGTAGACTTACTTCTCAGCTCAGCTGTTACAGATGCATCCTGCTTTGGATCCAACGATGGTGCAATTGATATTACAGTATCAGGCGGTACTTCGAATTATGCCTACAGCTGGGATAATGGTTTAACTACTGAAGATATTTCAAACGTATCTGCAGGTGATTACATTATTGATGTAACTGATGCACATGGGTGTAATATACAAAGTACAATAGTGATTAGTGAACCTGATGAAATACTTCTCACTTTTGTTTCAAGTAATGCGCACTGTGGTCAGGCAGATGGCGAAGCCACTGTAAGTGTAAACAGTGGAGGTCAGTCTCCATTCTCATTTGTATGGGATACAGGACAATCAGGTACTACAGTCACTGGAATTTACCCAGGAATTTATGAAGTTACGGTTACGGATGATACTGGTTGTCAAAATTCAGCATCAGTTGTAATAAATAACATTGATCCACCTACAATAAATGTATTATCAATAAATGATGTTACTTGCTTTGGTAGCTGTAATGGATCAGCTGAAATTGAAATAACAGGTGGAGAATTACCATATACAATCGCTTGGGATGACCCATTAGCACAATCATCTGAAATACTATCCAATGTTTGTGAAGGAACATACAATGTATTAGTAACAGATGCAAGCAATTGTGTTAGCACTACAAATGTAATCGTTAACTCTCCTGATGAAATTGTAGGCAGTATAAACACAAACAATGTAAGCTGTTATAGCTTCTGTGATGGTTCTGCTACTGTTTCTGTAATCGGAGGAACTCAACCATACTCCTACAATTGGACCGGTGGAGAAACTACTTCTTCAATCTCTAACTTATGCGCAGGAGATTATGACTTAACCATAACCGATGCAAATTCTTGCTCAATACTTAAGTTAGCGACCATTACTGAACCAGATACTTTATCCTCAAATTATCTTGCTACAGATGTTTCATGTAATTCACTTACAGATGGTAGTATAGATCTTTCAATTCTTGGCGGTACAAGTCCTTATTCAGTGGAATGGTCAAACAACGAAATTACAGAAGACCTCATTGAAATAGCTGCAGGAACTTATTACATGACAATCACAGACGACCATTCATGTGAAATAACAGATTCTGTAGAAATCAATGAACCAGAACCTCTTGAACTAACTTCAGCTGTTACCGACAACTTATGTAATGGTTACAACCAGGGTGAAATAGACTTAACAATAACAGGTGGAGTAACACCATATTCATTTTCATGGAACAATGGTGAAACATCTGAAGATCTGGTAGATATTGCAGCAGGAAGCTATTCTGTTGTTGTATCAGACGCTAACAATTGCGATATAAATGACAATTTTGTTCTAACCGATCCGGATGCCATCAACATTTCGTACGTTGTAACACATGAAGATCTGGGTTCAGACGGTGAAATTGACATTACAGTTACTGGCGGTACAGGTTCATATTCATACAGTTGGAGTAATGCTGAAACCACAGAAGATATCGTTAATCTTGTTGCCGGCATTTATAGTGTTACGGTGCAGGATGATAATTCCTGTCTGTCAACTTCATCTATTGCTGTAAACAATGTTGGATGTAACATGACATTATCATTAAATGCTACAGATTTATCATGCTACAATAATGCTTCAGGAGAAGTTATAGCAAATCCAGCTGATGGTACAGAACCTTACAACTATAATTGGTCTGACGGTCAATCAACTCAAACTTCACTCGGACTATCTGCAGGAATGATTACTGTTACAGTTACCGATGATGAAGGGTGTGTTGCAATTGACTCAGTTGAATTAGCTCAGCCAGATAGCATACAAATAAATGCAACTCTTTTAAATGTAAGCTGCTACGGAGCTGATAATGGTGAAATTTACCCAACAGTTGTCGGTGGTACAGAGCCATTCTCTTTCGAATGGTCAAATGGCGCTACAACTCAGGATATATTCAGCATGTTGCCAGGAGTTTACGAACTTACTGCAACAGATATTAATGGTTGTACCAATAGCGATGCATTTGAGATTACTGAACCTGATGAATTAACAGCATCAGATGTTACTTCTGACGTATCTTGTTTCAGCGGAAACAACGGTTCTATAGACATTACTGCTGCAGGAGGTACACCTCCATATTCTTTTGAATGGAATAACGGATCTTCAAACGAGGATATCGCAGGTCTCATTGCCGGAGAATACTCTGTTATAATCAGCGATAATAATAATTGTAACTATTATGACACAATAACTATTGAAGAACCATTAGAGATTAGCATTACAAGCGTTATATCACATGAGAATGCAGGGAACGATGGTGCTATCGACATCACTGTAACTGGGGGTATTTCTCCATATTCATATTTGTGGAACAATTCAGAAACAACTGAAGACCTTTCCGGAATTTCAGCCGGACTATATGAAGTTACTGTTACAGACGCTAATGTTTGTCAAAACAGCATGAATTTCTCTGTTAATGATAATACGTGCATTATGACTACAACAGTAAGTACTGTTGATGTATCATGTTACGGTGGAAATACTGGAGAAGTATCAGTTGTAGCTGAAAACGGAACAGAACCTTACTCATATACATGGAGTGATGGACAAAACGCTCCAACAGCACTTTCTCTGTTTGCAGGGAACTATACTGTTACAGTTGAAGATGCCAATGGTTGTGTTATAATTGAAAATGCAACGATTTCTGAACCGACTGAGTTACTGGTTGACTATTCTGTAAATGATATTTCGTGCTATGGTTCAGCAGATGGTGCAATAACTGCAACTGTATCAGGTGGAACTTCTCCATACACTATCTTGTGGTCAAATGGCGAATCATCTGAATCAATTGCAAACTTGTCTGCTGATTAATATATGATTACAGTTACAGACGATAATGGTTGTAACAACTTTGGTGAAACCATCCTAATGGAACCAGAACAACTGAACCTTTCTCTAGATTCAGATGAAATTAATTGTAACGGAACAGCTTCTGGTGAAATAGATGCAACAGTTACAGGGGGTAGTGGCAGCTATAACTATGCATGGTCGAATGGTGAAATCACAGAAGATCTTGCGAATATTTATGCTGGTAATTATTCTTTAACAGTTACCGATGATAATGGTTGTTCAACCGAAGCATCAACAACAGTTACTGAAACAGAAGAAATTATTATTAGTTATGTAGTAACCAATGAAGTTGACGGTTCTGATGGAGCAATTGACATCACAGTTACTGGCGGTCTGGCTCCATATGAATACAGTTGGAGTAACGGTGAAACTACTGAAGATATCACAGCACTAGTTGCTGATGTTTACGAAGTTTCTGTTACAGACCTATATAACTGTATTGTTTCAGAATTGATTCCTGTTAATGACTCTAGTTGTCATATTGATGTGGTCTCTACTGTTAACAACATAACTTGCTTTGGTGCAGATGATGGAAGCATTTCTATTCAGGTAAGTAATAGTTATGAGCCTTATACTGTAATCTGGAGTAACGGTGAAACTACTGATATGATTTCTGACTTAAGTGCTGGAACATATCAGGTAACTGTTGAAGATGCGAATGGTTGTCTTGAAATGGTTAGTGGCACAGTAAGTGAGCCAGGAGAACTGTTAACAGAAGCCTCAATAACAGATGTATTGTGTAATGGTGGAAATGATGGTAGCATAATGCTCTCAGTAAGTGGTGGAACACAACCATATTCTTTCAACTGGAATACAACAGAGTCAACAGAAAGTATTACAGATCTTGCTGCCAATAACTATTCTGTAACAGTTACAGATAACAATGGTTGCAATAACATCGGTACTTACTCCGTAAATGAGCATGAGTTGCTTGAAGCCTTACTTACCATTGATGATGTACTATGCAATGGAGGAAACTCTGGTGCTATTGACATTACGGTTACGGGAGGAATTGCTCCTTATTCATACAACTGGAACAATTGCGAAACTACTGAAGATCTGTCATCCATTGAAGCTGGCACCTATGACCTTACAATTACAGACGGAAATAACTGTTCAATAACAGAATCTGCTGTAATTAGTGAGCCTGACCAACTCTCTATATCATACCTTGTTACAGATGAGGATGCAGGTAATGATGGAGCTATTGATGTTACTGTGGCAGGTGGTACATCTCCATATGTATTCTCCTGGTCAAACGGTGAAACAACGGAAGATTTATCAGGCCTAAGTGCAGATATTTATAATCTGACTGTAACAGATGACAATCTGTGTAATATTTCAGAAACCATGGTCGTAAATATGATTGGTTGCAATCTTAGTATTACAACCAACTCACTTGATCCATTATGTAATGGAGATGCAACTGGGGAAGCTTATGTTTCTGCTTCAGGAGGCACAGCTCCATTCTCATACGAATGGAATAACAGTCAGACAACTGATACAATCACGAATCTGTTTACTGGAAATTACTCAGTAACCGTAACCGATGCTAACAGTTGTGCAGACGTTGGGTATGCCACTATATCTGAACCTGAGCAGATAAATGCAGAAGCGATGATTAATGACATTACTTGTTTTGGTGAAGCCAATGGTACGGTTAATATTGATGTAACGGGTGGAAACGGTGGTTATGAATATGCCATGGCCGGACAAACGCAAACTGAAAAGCTCTT
>PKSZ01000612.1 GCA_002869425.1 Marinilabiliales bacterium | reverse complement strand
CAATAAAACTCATTATTGATTATTGGCATCGTATAGCAATGCATCATGCATTATGGTATGGTGAAGCCATTCATCAATTTGGAAGGGAGAAAGCATTCGATATCCTGAAATCTGCCTATTCCAGGGGACTTGATATTCATATGAAAAGGTTATAAAAAGTATTTGATTTTAATCTGGATGATAATATTCCTGAACCTTTGATGAATATGGAAAAAGAAAAGCTTGACAAAATCAAAGAAGCTGTTGCAGCAAACTGGCTGGCAACAGATGGTGTATGGTTTCAGGCAGTGGAGTTTACCAGAGGAATGAATGATGCCAAACGATGCAATGATTAATGCTGGGCTCATTTTTCTCCATTCGAAGCGGTTTCGGTAAAAGAATTTTTAAAACTTGACAATAATCCGGGACTTAAAGGACTGGAAAGGGCATTAGCGTACAGACTATATGCCGCGGTTAATATACAGAAAATTGATTGGGAGAATGAAAACTCCTTTGTTTTTCGAATGATGGATTGCAGGGTGCAGTCTGCAAGGAAAAGAAAAAAACTGTATGATTATCCTTGTAAATCTGCAGGTTTGGTTGAGTATACAACATTTGCAGAAACTATAGATTCAAGAATTCATACAGAATGTATAGCTTGTCCTCCAGACAAGCATCCTGATGATTGGTATTGTAGTTGGAGATTTACTATTAAAGAATAACTTAAACTTAGATAATATGAAATTAATTCCGATTAGAGATAAAAACTTAAAGCTCGATGGCGGTGCTATGTTTGGTGTAGTTCCAAAGGTTATTTGGCGTAAGGTTTACCCTGCTGATGAAAACAATCTGTGCAATTGGGCTATGAGATGTTTATTAGTAGATACAGGTGATAGAAAGGTTTTAATCGACAATGGAGTAGGTGATAAGCAGGATGAAAAATTCTTTAAACATTATTACCTTAATGGTGATTTTTCAATTGAAAAGGAATTGCAGAAGAATGGATATTCTTTTGAGGATATTACAGATGTAGTTTTAACACATTTGCATTTTGATCATTGTGGTGGAAGTGTATATTATGACGAAAACAGGGAGTTAAAGCTTACTTATCCAAATGCAGATTACTGGATTAGTGAAAAGCAATGGAATTGGGCAGTAAATCCAAATAGAAGAGAAAAAGCTTCTTTTTTGAAAGAAAATATACTGCCTATTCAGGATTATGGTAAATTACAGCTTGTAAAGGAAGATGAAAAGGAATTGTTTCCGGGCTTTGTCGTTAAACAGTATCATGGACATACCGATGGACAGCTAATTCCTCATATACAATACAAAGGGAAAACAATAGCTTATATGGGCGATTTATTACCTTCAACTGCCCATATTCCAATGCCTTGGGTAATGAGTTATGACACCAGGCCTTTGCTTACACTGGAGGATAAGAAAAGATTTTTTAAGGAAGCAATAGAAGAAGATTACATATTGTTTTTTGAGCACGATTTGTATTACGAGGCGTGTACATTAAAAGAAACAGAGAAAGGTATACGATTAGATAAAACCTTTACACTTCAGGAATATTTTAACGAATAAGAAAAGATGGGAAAAGGCTGTCGTAAAGACAGCCTTTGGTTTTTATTTATATTCCAGTATTTCGCATTCTTCACGGATTATCATCATTGCATTATTTGCAAGGGCATCCATCTGGAATTCATGTGGATATACTGAGATCGGTGCAATATTTTCCACTCTTTTTTTAACCATTTCTGTAAAAGTACCCGAATAAAAAATATCTCCTGAAAAAACTACTCCATCTACATTTCCTTCCAATACTGCATACATTGAACCAATTTCTTTTGAAATTTGGTAAGCAAATGCTTCATAATAAAAGGCTGCTTTTTTATCTCCATTCTCAATCATTTCTTCAACTTCTGCATAATTGCTGGTACCAAGATAGCTAAACAATCCACCTTTTTGGGTAATCATTTCTTCAATTTCTTCTTGTGTAAGTTTTTCGCTGAAGCATAGCTTTATCAACTGACCAGGAGGTACAGATCCAGTTCTTTCCATGCTGAATGGTCCGTTTCCATCATATGCCTGATTTACATCCACGACT
>PKSZ01000702.1 GCA_002869425.1 Marinilabiliales bacterium | reverse complement strand
TGCAAGTTGGATATTGAGGGTGAAAAACTAGTGGTTCATGTTTTAAGTCCTGAAATGAAAGAATTGGATAAGTTTGAAGTTGAAAAATAATTTTTTGTTCAAGCAACTAATCTTTATTTTTACGTCTTCATAAAAAAATTAACTATGAGAATATTATCTGTTTTATTTGTTTCTGTAGCATCTGCACAGAAAGGAAAACCCAAAAGAGCGCAGAAAGAACCAACATGGGTATACCTGGAAGCAGGAGGAGGTTATGGTAATTCAATGTGGTTAAATGATGCCTTTTCAACTTCCAGTAATTACAAAATGAGTTATGCAAATCCTGCATATGGTTTTGGTGCAAAAGTAGGTGTTGATTTTCGTTTTGGCGTAGGCTTGGCATTCGAGTTTGGTAGTACAACTCTTGCTCAGAAGTATGATTCAAAAAATACATCCTGGACTGAAACGATCCAATTATCTACCCTGGATAAGACATTTTTGTTAAGAGGAATATCTGATGGTGGAACATACATAGAGGTTGGACCTCAATTTAGTTCCATTAGCACCAATAGCAGTAGTAATAGCCAGAAATACAATGATAATCTTACCAATATTGTGTTTGGTTTTGGAGGCCCTATGATTTATCATCAGAATTTTGATATAAATTTTGGTTTGAGATTTGGGTATTGTGCTTCTGAACTGGTAAATAACGATTTACCATTTGATATTGGTCTTGGTGATTCTGTTTATTATATATTGGCACCGGATCCAATAGAGCCAACCCATCCCTTTTATGCACAAATTAGAGTGAATGTGAACTGGCATATAGGTTATTTCCAAACAGCCAAATGTGATGGACATTCAGCTTTTTTAATGTTCTAGAAAAAAAACATCTTGTATAAAAAACAGACAATCAGTTGATTAGTCTGTTTTTTTGTTGCATTAAGTGTTATTTTGAATATTTTTTTACGTTTTTTTCAATTTTAACGCAACCCTTTTCCATCTCACTCAATCTTATAAGTAGAGAAACAAACGAAATAATGTTTTAGCGATGGAAAAGAATAGCATAATAATATTGAACTTTTGGGATCTTTTACAATATAAAATTTGGGATCAGGCTTGCGAAGCTAAAGGATATGATAAAGATTTTATTTTTGGTTCAGTTTATGATAACAATTATGAATTTGAGTTTACCAAAGAAGAACTCAATGATTTTGGTGTAAGACTTAATTAAAAACGATATAGCATCTCTCATATTTAAAAACTGTATCGGGAATTTCCCGGTGCAGTTTTTTTTGTTGGTCATACAAAATCATTTTTTCATCAAATACCCTTCTTTGTTCGTATAAATTAACATGTTAGCATTTATTTGAGTTCAATCTCTTTGCTATATTTGACTTAGTTAATTCATATGGAACATACTTACGAAATATTAAAGGATAAGAAATTAATTATTGAAAAATATTTAGGTTCTTTTAGTCCAGGTGATCTGGAAGATTCAATTGTTGTTATGTTAAAAGATCCTGATTTTGATAAATCGTATGATGGAATTGTTGATTTTACAGCTGCAAAGCTTACACTAAAATCATCCGATGTTGATCAGCTTGTTCAGTTTATGAAAGGACAAGACAAAGTTACCAATGGCAGACGTGCAATTATTGCCAGTGATTCCGCGATAACAGCTTTTTCTTTTATTTATAAGATCAAATCAACAACTTTGCATCGTATAGAAATATTTTCCACCTATGATGCTGCCTACAGGTGGTTAGGTATTTCAAAATAGAAATTCACAATTCATTATTATAAGGCTTAATATAATTGTATATTTTTACAGTTAAATTCTATTGTTATGTCTGATCTCCATGTCAAAAATATTAGTACTAGTTTAAATATAGACAAAGGGCAGGTTTTAAATACCCTTAAATTATTGAATGGTGGTGCAACCATACCATTTATTAGTCGATACAGAAAAGAGCTTACAGGAAGCCTTGATGAAGTCCAGATTGGTGAGATTGACAAATTGAATAAATATTTTTGTCAGTTGGATAAAAGGAAGGAAACAATTATAGCCTCAATTACGGAACAGGAAAAACTGACACCGGATTTGGAGGAT
>PKSZ01000085.1 GCA_002869425.1 Marinilabiliales bacterium | reverse complement strand
TAACATTAATGGAGCATATAATAAAAGAGCTGCCTTTTTCATATTAAATGACTTTATGCGTATTTATATTAATCATAGTTTTTCACACAACGTACTGATAATCCATAAGTTTTTGGGAATGTATTCCAGCGACCAATATTGGTGCTTGTTGTGCGCAGGCATCTTCGCCATGCGTTTGATCCCGACTCTGTTGATGTATACTGGTAATCATAAGAATTAATAACACTATAACTTCCGCCGTCTACACGCCTTCCAGCGAATTGGGCATCAAATCCTGTAGATCCGTCCTCCATTAGTTGAGCTCCCTCGTCTGTTCCTCTCCATGTATTGGCAAGATTTGCAGTTGCATTGTCCATACCCAGGTGAATTTCAAGTTCTATCCACTCTTCATCACTTGGAATATGCCAACCTTCTGGACAAATACCCTGTACAGAATCTTCAGTTGCATAATTCATCATTTCATCCCATTGATATAAGCCTCCATCTGCGTCACAGCTAGATGAAATATTATTGTAACAATACTTCTCTATTATACCATTATCCGTTTGATTGGATGCACCATTGATTATCTCTCCAATATTCAGATTTTTTCCAAACCAACACTGATTTCCCAACTGAAGAGTTGGATAAGCCTGCATATCTCGAGCATCAATCAGCATATCACCACAAACAAAAATTGATTCAGCAAATTCAATAATTACTTCATCAAAAGACTCCCCACAAGAATTGGATATTGTCCATCTTAAAACATATTGTTCTCCTGCCTGGCCTGTAAACAATGTTTGTGGATCTGCAGCATCAGCAAAACTACCTGCTTCACCACTCTGAATGGTCCATATTCCTGAACCAACAATGGGCGTATTTGCATTAAGGAATATGCTTGTGGAGTCAATATTACTCACACTTGATCCTGCAATTGCTGTGCTCGGATCATCCTGAAAAACCATAACAATTGAATCATTCGGACTTGAGCCACAATTATTTACTGTATGAACTGTAAATACAACTGTATCCTGAACTGAGGAATAATAATAAACATTTTGCCCTGTTGCACTAAAACCATTATCCGACAACCAGTTATACTCTACAGAAGGTACAGTACTAGCCTGCAACAGAATAGAATCGCCTGTACATTGTTCTGATGCTGTTAAAATATGAGGTGCCTGAGGAAGAATACATTCACCACATACCTGGTACCACCCCATTGCAGTAAACATATTTATACATTGGCTTGTAGTATTAAAAACTAGCAAACCTTCAGCCGGATAGGCGATTTGATTGATTTCTTCCTGTGATAATCGTGGAGGAAGCAATCCTTTTGTATTGGATGAAATATCCATTGCTGCAGATTGATCTGCATTTTGCGTTCCAATAGCCACAGATCCATTATTATAATAAATATCCTGTCCGTTTGATATCCACTGGCTGGAGCCATTCGAGGAATTTTGCGCAAATAAAGCATAGGGAACACTCATCAATTGTGAACTTCCCATTAAAACAAAATTGTTTCCTCCTGCCGTATCAATCTCAATACTTAGCCATTTACTACCTACTGACCAGTCAATAGATGAAAAATTATCGTTGGATGCTCCTGCCCCGATGGATACAGAAATCAAGCCCAGACTATTGGTTACCAAAGTATGTGTTTCTGTATAATCAGCAGGATTTGAAGCATTATCCGTATGAATAGAGGCTTTTAACGAAATACTTGTATTGGCAAGTACACTTCCATTAATACTACGAACAACAGCCTGGTACTTAAAACCCTGTGGAGCCTGCGCAATGACAAAATTCCATAAAGTACTAAATAGTATAAAGAGTATTAGTGTTTTTAATTTCATAGTTTACTGAATTTTATAGGTAAAACAGAGGTGTCTCCACCTTCAATACTTAAAATATATAATCCTGATTTCAGATTAGAAATATTAACCCATTCTTTAGCATTGGATAGCTTTTTTCTTATAACCACCTGTCCGCTTAAGTTCAAAATTTCACAATAAACATGATTCAAATTATCCAAAGTATTACCAATTATAATATAATCATCTGCAGGGTTTGGATAGCAGGAAATAATGTTTTTATCAGCACTCATGCGTATAT
>PKSZ01000578.1 GCA_002869425.1 Marinilabiliales bacterium | reverse complement strand
GTTGTTGATTATTCAGATACAACAAGTAGTTTCAATCCTGAAAATTATGGTGTTGGAGCACATGATATGGTTTATACTTATACTGCTTTTAATGGTTGTTCCAATACCGATACAGCTAGTATTTTTGTTAATGATCTTCCGGTTGTTACATTTGATTCAATTGGTATTTTCTGCGAAACATATCCCCAGTTTACCCTTAATGAAGGCTCTCCTTCAGGAGGAAATTATATTGGCTATGGAGTAATTGATTCAACATATTTTAGCCCTGATTCAGCAGGAGTAGGTACAAGTGAGATAATATATTATTATACTGATGCTAATCAATGTACGAGTTCAGATACTCAATATGTTGAAGTATTGGATGGCCCACTTGTTGTTTTTGAAGATTCCAGTGCATTGTGTTCCGGAAGTAGTGACGGGGCTTTGTATACCTCTGTTTATGGCGGGTTATCTCCTTATAATTATTTATGGTCTAATGATTCTGTAACAACAGCGAATCTGACAAATGTAGCACCAGGCTGGTACACAGTTACGGTTACTGATACTACAGGGTGTTCTTCTGTTAGTCAATATGAGGTTGGCTTTATCTATGAGTTTAATGCCTATGCAGGAATAGATAAGAGTATATGTCATCATGATTCAACCATATTGTCTGATTCCAGTTATTATGCCGATAGTGCTTTGTTAACTTTTAGCTGGAGTCCGCTGGATAGTACAATAAGTGACTCTTCAGCACTTTCACCAACAGTGTATCCACTAGAAACAACAACATATACAGTTACGGTTTCCGATTCGGTATGTACTGCTGTTGATTCGGCTACAATTACGGTATTTCAACCAATGGGTATTGATGCAGGTGAGGATCTTCATCTATTCACAGGAGAGTCAGTTGATGTATATTTGAGTGGTGGATTAATGGGAGCGACATATGTATGGTCTCCAGCCGATGGATTAAGTAGTCCATTGGTCGAGAATCCTACCATTACAGCTGTTTTATCTCCAGGGGTTAATGAAACATGGTATTATGTTACGGCTTATTCACCGGATGGCTGCCCCGAAAAAGATTCATTGTTGGTTATCTCGCAAGATTTCGTAATTCCTAAAGGTTTTTCTCCAAATGGTGATGGAATCAATGATACATGGGAGATAGATTACTTTAAAGATATAGAAGGAATTACAGTGGAAATATATAATAGATGGGGTACATTGTTATATAAATCAGAAGGTTTGTATGAGCCTTGGGATGGAATTTCCAATGGAGAACCTGTAGCAAGTGGCACATATTATTATGTATTTAAAATACCATCAGATATTCCTGCGTATTTCCAGAGAACAGGATCAGTAACAATAATCAGGTAGTTATTGGAGAAGTTGCTTTCTTGATGCATCCAGTCTAAGGAAGATAAATAAGAGAATTGTAAATCCCCATAATGAAGAGCCTCCATAACTGAAGAATGGTAGGGGGATTCCAATAACAGGTGCCAGACCTATGGTCATGCCTACGTTAATTGCAAAATGGAAAAATAGAATGGATAATACACCATATCCGTATATTCTACTGAATGGTGATCTTTGTCTTTCTGCAATAATAATCAACCTGATAAAAAGTAAAACAAATAAGACAATTACGGCTGAAGTACCCATGAATCCCCATTCTTCACCAATTGTACAAAAAATAAAATCTGTACTTTGCTCTGGAACAAAATCAAATTTGGTTTGCGTTCCCTGTAAAAATCCTTTACCCGAAAGGCCACCTGAACCAATAGCTATTTTTGATTGATGAACATTATATCCTGCACCATGAAGGTCTTCTTCTATGCCTAATAAAACATTGATTCTTGTTCGTTGATGGTCTTCAAGTATTTCATTGAAAACATAGTCCACCGAAAAGGCAAACATTACAGAAATCAGCATAACGGGAATAAGAATGTACAGTTCGTTAATTTTATGCTTGTATGCCATAAATAAGTGTATTCCTCCTGAAACAAGAAGAGAACCTGCAAAAATATAATACAATGGCAGATCAATAGCCATAATGTTTTTTACAACTACCCAGGATGCACCGGCAATACTAATAATCAAGAGAAGACCAATCCCCGTTTC
>PKSZ01000264.1 GCA_002869425.1 Marinilabiliales bacterium | reverse complement strand
CTATTGTATATCTCTGCCTATCTTGACCTACATAACATATCGCACCGGGTAAGCGACAGTACTTTTTTGAGCGAAGCAGAGTGGTTTGCAAACATCCATAAAACCAAACCAACAGTAATTGCCATTTACACGAATCTACTTACGAAGGTGAAAATCCTGAGTTTGATTAAAAGCTTAAAAAAAATTGGGGAATTTAAGTACATAAAAATTGTACTTGGAGGTCCGGATGTGACAAAAAATGACGAAAATTACCTGAAATATGGCGCGGATTATCTGGTGGTTGGTGAAGGCGAAGAAACTTTTCTTGAATTCTCGCAGCAGTTTTTTGGAAACCAGGATTTTGCAGAAGTAGATGGCTTGGTTTACTTGTCAGAGAATGGAGAAATTATTAGAAATTCTCCCCGGAAGCACATCAAAGATATCGACTTATTACCGCTCCCAAATCGTGAAAAAATTGATTTGAATGCCTACCTCTCGGCCTGGAAAAAGCGCCACGGACAAAATGCGCTCAACATTTCAACACAACGTGGTTGCCCTTACAGCTGCAATTGGTGTAGCAAAGCTGTGTATGGGCAAAGTTACCGGCGCCGAAGTACCAAACTTGTGGTGGATGAAATCGAATTACTCATCAATAATTACAATCTTGATACCTTATGGTTTGTGGATGATGTGTTTACAGTAAATAAAAAATGGGTGGATGATTTTGCAAATGAAATGAAAGCCAGAGGAATTAAAATTCCTTTTGAATGCATCACGCGAGCTGAACACCTTGATGAAGATGTACTGAAAAAACTCAAATCTGCAGGATGCTTCAGAATATGGATTGGCGCTGAAAGCGGTTCACAACGAATTCTGGATTTGATGGATCGTAGGGTCAAAGTTGAACAGGTAAAAAAAATGCTCAGACTTACCAGGAAATTTGGAATCGAAACGGGTACCTTCATTATGGTAGGCTATCCCGGTGAAACTGAAAATGACATCATCGAATCCATTGAATATCTCAAACAAGCCAACCCCGATCTTTTTACGGTAACAATTACTTATCCCATCAAGGGAACTTTGCTTTATGAACAGATAAAAAATAAAATTTTATTTGAGCCTGATTGGGATTTGGGTACTGACCGGGAAATAAACTTCAAAAGAACCTACTCTTTAAAGTATTATGATTATGCTGTGCGTCGGATGACAAATGAAGTTTTGCACCACAAAGAAAAATTGAAAGGAAATGGTTTGAGTAAAAAAGCACTGATCCATTTAATAAAAGCTAAAATATCAGCCATTCAAATGAAACTGGCAAAATGATTTTTAAAAGACAAATACCTATTAAGCAGGGCGTTTATTTTGCAAGTGCGCCTGATCCCTTCTTCTCTGATTCTTACCTAAAGGTAAGGGAAATCGAAAATCGTGTATACAGCAACCAGCAATTGAAACAACTGCCTGTTATCGATAAAAAGCACCCTCATTATTCGGAATGGAAAATGAGGAGGAAATCCGCAATGCGGTTTTCTGATTATCTTGGCAATAAGAAACCCGATAAGCTTTTGGAGATAGGCTGTGGCAACGGTTGGTTTACAAATTTGTGTTCAAGATATGTAAACACGGCAGTGGGCATTGATGTAAATTTGAGAGAACTCGAACAGGCTGCATTGGTTTTTAATGGTCCTCATATTTACTTTGCATGGTGGGATATTTTTTCGGAAAACCCTTTCACCGAAAATTTTGATATTATTGTGCTGAATGCTGTTGTTCAATATTTTCCTGATTTGGAAAGTCTTTTCAATAAACTTAACCAACATTTAAACCCTGGCGGCGAACTTCATATTCTTGATAGTCCCTTTTATGTAGAGCCCTCCGTTTCAGCAGCAAAATTGAGAAGCGTTAATTATTATCAGGAAATGGGAGTGCCAGAAATGGCCGATCACTATTTTCATCATGGTAATGGTGAGATCAGCGATTTCGAGGTATTGTACCGACCCTCCTTAAACAAACTTAAACGACTGATTAAAGGAAAGGATATGCCCTTTGGGTGGTATAGAAAAATCAAAGCTGGATAACCACATTCATCTTTTAACAAAACAAATAGACATCCATTGAGCAGCAATGCCCCCG